>NZ_JBHYMS010000006.1:0-22012 GCF_042743185.1 Inquilinus sp. NPDC058860
CACGCAAACTCCTCGTCCGACTCAACGCCAAGGCCCGCGATGTCCGCCAACAACTCGCACTGGCTGCTTGACAGGCCAGACAGTCGCTCACCCGGTCGTCCTGCGGACGCCCGACCTCTCCCGCCAGGCGGGAGAGGTTACGCGTTGGTTCATCGAGGTTGGAGGCCGATGGCTGCGCCTTCGCCTCCGCCCGCCCCTGCGGCAGGTCGAACAGCAACCCTCCCGCGGTGCGGCTCTTCAGCTCCTGCGGCTCGAACAGGCGGATCACGCCGTATTCGCCGTCATAGCCGGCGTCGCGGATCACCTGCCCCTTCCGCAGCCGCGTCACCGCCTCGGCCAGCAGCTCGGATTCGGCGCGGGCGATGTCCTCGACCGGCAGCTCGCCGAGGATCGACAGCTCCGACCCCAGCGTGCCGACCAGACGGTCATAGCTGCGCGCCACCGCCTTGCTGGCCGGGCCGGTCGCCAGCAGCTCGGACAGGATCTCGGGCAGCGGCACCAGGCTCGAGATCTCGCCGGCCGTCGGCGGCGGCGCGGCCTCGGCCTCGCTGCGATCGGCCAGTGTCTCGATCCGGTGCAGCACGCCGACCGTGACCGGCTGGCCGCAGACCGGGCAGCGCCCGTCCAGCGCCAGCGTCTCCTGCGGGCTCAGCCGGACATCGCATTTGCGGTGGCCGTCGGCGTGGTATTTGCCCTCTTCCGGGAAGAACTCGACCGTGCCGGCATAGCCGTCGCCGGTCTCCAGCGCCCGGCGGATGGCGTGATAGTCGGGGTCGCAGTCGAAGGCCGTGGCCTCGCGCCCCAGCTTGCCCGGCGAATGCGCGTCGGAGTTCGAGGTCAGGCGGTAGCGGTCGAGGAAAGAGATCCGCCAGTTCATCGCCGGGTCGGAGGACAGGCCGGTCTCGACCGCGAAGATGTGGTCCGCGAGGTCGCCATAGCATTCGGCGATGGAATCGAAGCCGGACTGCGAGCCCAGCGCCGCGAACCAGGGCGTCCAGATATGGGCCGGCACAAGATACGCATCGGGACCGGAGGCCAGGGTGACCTCCAGCAGGTCGCGGGAATCGAGGCCGAGGATCGGCCGCCCGTCCGAGGCGATGTTGCCGATCCGCGCCAGGCTGGCCTGCAGCCGGTCGATCGTGTCGAAATCCGGCCCGTAGATCAGGTGGTGGATCTTCCGGGTGCGGTCGCCCTTCTTGTAGATGGTCGAGATCTCGGTCGACAGCATGAAGCGCACCGGCGTCCGGCACGGCGCCGGAAGCGTCGCCATCACCGCGGCCTCGAGGTCCGGCCGCAACCGGAACAGGCCCGGCGTGTCCGGCACCAGCTTGTCCTTCAGCTCGGCCAGCCAGACCGGGTGCACGCAGTCGCCGGTGCCGACCACGCCGATGCCCTTGCGCGCCGCCCAATGCGCCAGATGCTCCAGGTCGAGGTCCCGGCTGGTCGCCCGCGAATGCTTGGAATGGACGTGCAGATCGGCGTGAAAGCGCATGTCGGCCCCGTGTTCCCCGCGCCCCCTCCGTCTCACACCTACGATCGCCGTGAAGACTCGGGCGCCGATCGGGCGATGATAGGACGCAGGACCGGGTCGGCAAACGCCCGAAGGGCCTGCTCAGCCCGTCAGGAGCGCCGCATGCGCGATCCCGCGCGGCCTCTCCTGCAAGGAACCGTCACGGCGAGCCCCGCTGGGGCGTGGCCATCGCCAGGATGGCGGCCGGAAGGCCCGCCGGTTCTGCAACAAGATCATCCGCCCCCGCGGACTCCAGCTCATCGCGCGTGCCGTATCCCCAAAGCACGCCGAGAGAGCGCATCCTGTTCGCGTGAGCTCCAACGACATCATATCGACGGTCACCCACCATGACGCAGTGGCTCCGCGCCAGCGCATGTCGCTCGACGATATGGGAAACAAGGTCCGGTTTATGGTCCAAAGCACCGCCATCTTCGGAGCCGTAGATGCCGTCGAAAAGGGACATGAGATCGAGATGCTCAAGGATACGCAGGGCAAACCGCGTACGCTTGGACGTCGCGAGATACAGCCGTGCACCTGACTGCCGTATCTCTGCCAATGCTTGAGCGATGCCCGGGTAGGGAAGACTGTTGTACAAGCCGCTCCGGCCATAATCCGCCCGATAGGCTGCCACCGCTTCAATGATCCGATCGTCACCAAAGGGCTCGAGCAGCAACCGCATGACGTCGTCGATCGGAGGGCCGATGATTGCGGTCAGATCCAGCGATGGTCCCGGCTCATGCCCCAGGGCACGAAGTGCGGCCCGGCAGCTCATGAGGATGCCAGGCTGCGAATCGATCAGGGTACCATCGAGGTCGAGAAGGACTGAGGACGTATCAGACGACATGGCGTAGCGTAGCGTAGCATGGCTTGCCCGGCCGGCCACAGCCGCTGACCGCCCTTTGCCGACCATCGCCGGCGCCCGCGGCAGACAAGCACCGGACGCCCTCAGGCGGAGAGCTGTCGCAACAAGTCGCCATGCCCGCATCGGCCTTCGAGACCGTCGGCAAGACATACGGGAATGGGATGACTGAACGTCTATCTCAGTGAGATAGTGGCGCGCCCGAGAAGATTCGAACTCCTAACCTTCTGATCCGTAGTCAGATGCTCTATCCAATTGAGCTACGGGCGCGTTCTGCGGGGCGTCGTCGCCGCCCCGTCGTCAGGCGGGCGGAACCTAGTCGATGCCCGACCCCGATTGCAAGCCCCATTTTCATCGATCCGACACGAAACGAGGCATGCGGCCGCCGCATGGGCCGAGGCCCCTGCCCTGCGCCCGCTTTCCGGCTGCGCTCGGCCGCGCCATCTCATGTTCAAGCACGACGAGAACCGGGAGGCCGTGATGGCGCTGGTGTGCGACGTTGTCGGGCGCGTTCTCGCCCTCTTGCTGCTGATCGGCATGCCCGCCTTCGCCCAGGCGCCCCTCGGCAACGCCGACGGGGCAGCGATCGCGGGCGTGATCCGGAAGCAGCTCGACGCCTTCCAGGGCGACCGGGCGGCGGAGGCCTTCGGCTACGCCTCGCCCGGCATCCAGCAGATGTTCGGCACGCCGGACAGGTTCATGGCCATGGTCCGGCAGGGCTATCCGCCGGTCTACCGGCCGCGCTCGGTCGATTTCCGCGAGCTGGTCACGGCCGAGGGCCGGATCGTGCAGAAGGTGCTGTTCGTCGGCCCGGACGGGGTGCCGGTGATCGCCGAGTACATCATGGAGCGGCAGCCCGACGGCAGCTGGCGAATCGACGGCTGCCGGCTGGACCGCGGCGGCGACCGCTCGGCATGACACCCAGGTCAGAGGCGGCGTTGACAAGCCTGACGGGGGCGCCCCATCGTGCGGGCCCGACACCAGAGATTGCCGAATTCGTGCCATGACCGACACCGCGCTGAAGACCGCCATCGAACAGGCCTGGGCCGACCGCGACAGCCTGACCCCGGCCACCCAGGGCACGGCCCGCGACGCCATCGAGGCGGCGCTGGAGGGCCTCGATTCCGGCGTCCTGCGCGTGGCCGAGAAGATCGACGGGCAGTGGCAGGCGCATCAGTGGCTGAAGATGGCGGTGCTGCTGTCCTTCCGCATCACCGACAGCAAGATCGTCCCGGGCGGGCCCGACGGCGCGGTCTGGTACGACAAGGTGGCGCCGAAGACGCTCGGCTGGGGCGAGAACCGCTTCCGCGAGGCCGGCTTCCGCAGCGTGCCGGGCGCGGTCGTCCGCCGCTCCGCCTATATCGCGCCCGGCGTGGTGCTGATGCCGAGCTTCGTCAATGTCGGCGCCCGGGTCGACGGCGGTACCATGGTCGACACCTGGGCCACCGTCGGCTCCTGCGCCCAGATCGGCAAGAACTGCCACCTGTCGGGCGGCGTCGGCATCGGCGGCGTGCTGGAGCCGCTGCAGGCCAACCCGGTGATCATCGAGGACGACTGCTTCATCGGCGCGCGCTCCGAGGTGGTCGAGGGCGTGATCGTCGAGCGCGGCTCGGTGCTGTCGATGGGCGTGTTCCTGAGCGCCACCACCAAGATCGTCGACCGCGAGACCGGCACCGTCAGCTACGGAAGGGTGCCGGCCTATTCGGTGGTGGTGCCGGGGGCGCTGCCCGGCAAGAAGCTGGCCGACGGCACGCCCGGTCCGTCGCTGGCCTGCGCCGTGATCGTCAAGCGGGTGGACGAGCGCACCCGGGCCAAGACCTCGATCAACGAGCTGCTGCGCGACTGATTGCGATGGTTGACCGGGCCGGCTCTCTTTTCCCTGTCATTGCCGGGCTTGACCCGGCAATCCAGGGGCCACCAAGAGCGGCTCTGGATGCCCGGGTCAAGCCCGGGCATGACAGATCAAGGGACGTGTCTGGAGCTCAAGCTTGACCAACCACCCCATGACCGCCCCCGACCCGATCGAACTGACCCAGGCGCTGATCCGCTGCCCCAGCGTCACCCCGGCCGATGCCGGGGCGCTGGATGTGCTGGAGGCGGCCCTGGCGCCGCTCGGCTTCCGCTGCGAGCGGATGCGGTTCGAGGCTCCGGGCACGGCGCCGATCGACAATCTCTACGCCCGCATCGGCGGCGGCCGGCCGCATCTCTGCTTCGCCGGCCATACCGACGTGGTGCCGCCGGGCGACGAGGCGCGCTGGCGCTTCCCGCCCTTCGAGGGCCGGATCGCCGAAGGCCGGGTCTGGGGCCGCGGCGCCTGCGACATGAAGAGCGCGGTCGCCGCCTTCGCCGCCGCGGCCGGGCGCTTCCTGGCCGCGCGCGGGCCTGGCTTCGGTGGGTCGATCAGCCTCCTGATCACCGGCGACGAGGAGGCCGAGGCGGTCAACGGCACGGTGAAGGTGCTGCAGGCCCTGGCGGCGCGCGGCGAGGCGATCGACGCCTGCATCGTCGGCGAGCCGAGCAGCAGCGAGGCGGTGGGCGACACCATGAAGATCGGCCGGCGCGGCAGCCTGACCGGCCGGCTGACCGTGCGCGGGGTGCAGGGCCATGTCGCCTATCCGCACAAGGCCGACAACCCCCTGCCCCGGCTGGTGCGGATGCTGGCGGCCCTGGGATCGGGGCCGGAGATCGACCAGGGCAGCGCGCATTTCGATCCGTCCACCCTCGCCATCACCACAATCGATGTCGGCAACCCGGCCGCCAACGTGATCCCGGCCGAGGGCCGCGCCACCTTCAACATCCGGTTCAACGACACCCACACGGCGGACAGCCTGGGCGCCTGGCTGCGCCAGCGCTTCGATTCGGTCGGCGGCGACTACGCACTGGAACTGCGCAGCGGCGCCGACAGTTTCCTGACCGCGCCGGGCGAGCTGACCGGGCGCGTCGCCGGCGCGGTGCAGCGGGTGACCGGCCGCCGCCCGGCCTTCAGCACTTCGGGCGGCACCTCCGACGCCCGTTTCGTCAAGGACTACGCGCCGGTGGTCGAGCTGGGCCTGGTCAACGCCACCATCCACAAGACCGACGAGAATGTGCCGGTCGAGGAGATCGAGACGCTGGCCCGGATCTATCAGGCGGTGCTCGAGGACAGCTTCCCGGAGAGGGGCTGACGGCCATGGCGGTGTCTTCGGCCGACATCATCCGCGGGGTCTGGGGCGCCTGGCGCCTGGCCCGGCGCGACACCGGCGGCATGGCCATGTTCGACGTCTCGCCGGACGGCGCGGCGAAGAGCTTCGTCGCCGCGGCGCTGGCCCTTCCGCTCTTCGTGATCGTGCAGATGATCGCGCTGGGCGACAGATGGCCCCTGCTGCTGCAGCCGGCTCCGCTGATCATCATGGTTCTGGGATTTCTCGCCGGCTGGCTGGTGATGCCGGCAGGCCTGACCTGGATCCTGCCACGGCTCGGCCGCAGCCAGCGCCTGGCCGAGGGGATCGTTGCCTACAACTGGGCGGCGCTTCTGATCTCGTCGGCCTGGTTCGTCGTGGTGCTGCTGAACGCCGTCGGCCTGTTCCCGGGCCAGCTGGGGTTCCTCGTCTTCGTCGTCGTCCAGGTCGTCTGCTACGTCTATGAAGGCTTCGTGCTTCGCACCGCGCTCGAGATCGAGCTGCCGATCGCGGCAGGGCTGGTCGTGTTCGACGCCGTGATCTCCGAACTGCTGGGCGCCTGGATCGCCGCGGCCACTCAGGCGTCCCTGTAGCGCACCCACAGGAAGCACAGCCCGTCCGGCGGCGCGGTGGCGCCGGCGGCGGCGCGGTCGCGCGCCGCCAGCACCTCGGCGACCCAGCCGGGCGGGCGCTTGCCCTCGCCCACCAGCTTCAGCGTGCCGGTGATGTTGCGGATCTGGTGGTGCAGGAAGGACCGCGCCTCGGCCTCGATCTCGATCGCCTCGCCGCGGCGCACCACATCCAGCCGGTCCATCGTCCGCATCGGCGACTTGGCTTGGCATTCGGCGGCGCGGAAGCTGGTGAAGTCGTGGTGCCCGACCAGGTGCTGCGCCGCCTCGTGCATCGCCGCGGCGTCCAGCGGCCGCGACACCTGCCAGGCCTGTCCGGCCTCCAGCGCCAGCGGCGCGCGGCGGTTGACGATGCGGTAGCGATAGGCGCGCAGGATGGCGGAGGTGCGGGCGTCGAACCGGTCGTCCACCGGCTCCGCCGCCAGGATCGCCACCGGCAGCGGCTTCAGGTGGAAATTGACCGCGTCGCGCACCGTGCCTGGATCGGTCGGCCGGGCGATGTCGGCATGCGCCACCTGCCCCGCCGCGTGCACCCCGGCATCGGTGCGGCCGGCGGCGGTGATCCGCACCTCCTCGCCGCAGAACCGGAAGATCGCCTCCTCGACCGCCTGCTGCACCGACAGGCCATGGGCCTGCCGCTGCCAGCCGACGAAGGGCCGTCCGTCATACTCGATGGTGAGCTTGTACCGCGCCATCCGCCGCACCATAGCGGCCCCGGCGGGAAGCGCCAGATCCAGCCTTTCTCGCGGCCGCGATATCTTCGGTCTTTACACGGCCCGCCGCGCTCCGCCAATGTCAGGCATTCGATCCGATTTTTATGATTTCTGGATTCGAACAGGGCGTGCGGCAAGAGCCGCCGCGGCATTGGCGTGATGCGGATTCGGAGGGGGATTCGTTGGTCGCATTGAGATTTTTCCGTCGGCGCACGGTCGACGGAGCCCTGGTCATGGCGCTGCTGGCCGTGTCGGCCTGCATGTCGGCCCAGGATCACCGCCAGGCGGTTTCCGCGGACCAGGGCGGCAAGCTCACCATCGGCACGGTCCAGCGCGAGATCAGGACCGGCATGACCTCCGGCCAGGTGGTCGAGATCCTCGGCTCGCCGAACATGGTCACGACCGACGAGCAGCGCCGCGAGGTCTGGGTCTATGACCGCGTCTCGACGGAGACCGCCTATTCCACCAGCTCGGGCGGCGTGAACGCGCTCGTGCTCGGCGGGGCGGGCATCGGCGCCGGCCTCCTGGGCGGCGGGGTGGGAGGCGGCTTCGGCCAGTCCGCCGGCGCGGTTTCGCAGACCCAGCGGACCATCACCATCATCATCAAGTTCGACAATCAGAACCGGGTGCGCGATTTCGCCTATCGATCCAGCGCATTTTGAAACCCGTTCGGGGGCCACGATTATGAAACGCATGCTTCTGGCGGCATTATCCGCCGTGCTGTTGTCGGCCTGTGCCCAGGGCATTCCCAAGGAAGCCCTGCAGCTGTCCCAGGAGAACCTGCAGCAGCGGCAGCTCCAGACCCGGCGCTTCGACAGCGCCGACGAGGGCAAACTGCTGCAGGCCAGCGCCGGGGTGCTGCAGGATCTGGGCTTCACCATCGACCAGAGCGACACGACCGTCGGCGTCATCGCCGCCAGCAAGAACCGCGACGCGACCGAGACCGGTCAGGTCGTCGGTGCCGTGCTGCTCTCCATGCTTTCGGGCGTGCCCCAGGCCTACGACAAGGACCAGAAGATCAAGGCCAGCCTGGTGACGCGGCCGGTCGGCAACGGCAAGTCCACCGCCGTCCGCGTGACCTTCCAGCGCTATGTCTGGAACACGCGGGGCCAGGTTTCCAGGATCGAAGGCCTGAACGATCCCCAACTCTACCGGGAATTCTTCGACAAATTGAGTCAGTCCGTGTTCCTGAGCGCGAACGAGATCTGAGGCCGAGACGGAAATGAAGAAGATTGCGATCGCGGCGACTGTCGCCGTCCTGACCTTGTTCGTGGCGGCCTGCCAGTCCGACAGCCGCAAGCAGGTTCTGGCCTCCACCGCATCGGCCGTGCAGCTGCGCAGCATCCAGAGCCGCGCCTTCGACACGACCGATCAGCAGAAGACGCTGCGCACCGTCATCGCCACGCTGCAGGATCTCGGCTTCGTCGTGGACAATGCCAACGCCACCCTGGGGACGGTCAGCGGCACCAAGCTGGACGGCTACGCCCTGCGCATGACGGTCAGCGTCCGTCCCAGGGGGACGACGCAGCTCCTGGTGCGCGCCAACGCCGACTACAACAACCAGGCGGTCGAAGACCCGCTGCCCTATCAGCAGTTCTTCGCCGCGCTGGAGAAGGCGATGTTCCTGACGGCGCAGCAGGTCGACTGAAGCAGGCCGTCCAGCAGGGTGCGGCACCGTCGGTGCCGCGCCCACAGCGTCATGATCGAGGGTGGGCGTGGAGCCCGCCGTGGCGGGGCCGGCGCGACGCGCCGGAGCCCGCCATCGCCAGCACCATGCGCAGCGCCTGCTCGGCCGCATCGGCGACCAGCCGCGGCGCCTCGGCCAGCGCCTCCGCCAGCGAGCAGGGGCGCGTCAGGATGCTGAAATAGGCGTCAATGCCGGCCGCGAGGTTGAGATGCGCGTCCGGCCCGACGGTGCCGGCCAGCGCGATCACCGGCAGGCCGTAGCGCTTGGCCCGGCGGGCGATCTCCGACGGCACCTTGCCGAACGGGGTCTGGCCGTCGAGGCTGCCCTCCGCCGTCAGCACCAGGTCGGACCGGCGCAGCAGCGCGTCGATGTCGATATAGCGCATGACGATGTCGTAGCGCGGGTGCAGCCTGGCACCCAGCAGGGCGTGCAGCCCGGCGCCGAGCCCGCCCGAGGCGCCGCTGCCCGGCATGCCCCGCAGCTCGACGCCGAGGTCGCGGCGCACTGCGTCGGCATAGGTCTCCAGCGCCTGTTCCAGCGCCTCGACCGCCGCCGGGGTCGCGCCCTTCTGCGGCCCGAACACCCGGCTGACGCCGCGCGGCCCCAGCAGCTGGTTGTGCCAGTTCAGCGCCACGTCGATGCGCACCCGGTCGAGCCGCGGGTCGCGCCCGGCGAGGTCGATCCGCCGTAGATCCAGGAGGGCACCGCCGCCGGCGCCGATCTCGGCCCCGTCGCCGTTCAGCAGGCGGATGCCGAGCGCCTGGGCCATGCCGGCGCCGCCGTCATTGATGCCGGAATCGCCGCAGCCGACCAGGATCCGCCGTGCCCCGGCGTCGAGCGCGGCGCGGATCAGCTCGCCGACGCCGCGGCTGGTGGTGCGCAGCGGGTCGCGCGCCCCGGCCGGCACCAGGCGCAGCCCGGCGGCCGAGGCCATCTCCAGCACCGCGATGCGGCCCCGGCCGCCGAGGAAGCCGAACTGCGCCTCGACCGGCAGCCCCACCGGGCCGGTCACGGTCACCTTGTGCAGGCGCCCGCCGGTCAGGGCGACCAGCGTCTCGGTGAAGCCCTCGCCGCCGTCGACCATTGGCGCCGACAGGATCTCGGCCTGCGGCAGCGCGGCCAGGACGCCACGGGCCATGCAGTCGATCACCTCGGCCACGCCCAGCCCCTCCTTGAAGCCGGACGGGGCCAGCAGGACGCGAATCGGCTTGTTCGATCGAGTGATCATCATGTCGTCCTCGAGCAGGGTCAGAGCGGGAAGCGGCCGAAGCCCAGCGCCGGCCAGACGGCCAGGGCGAAGAGCAGCAGCAGCGCGAACAGCATCGGCAGCAGGGCCAGGGACAGGCGCAGCAGGTCGGCCGGGCCGTAGCCCTGGCCCTCGCCGGCGAGGCCGAACATCGCGACCGGCTTGGCGCTGGCCATCAGCGTCTGGCAGAAGCCGGTGGCGGCGACCACCAGCAGCCCGGCGCCGGCGGGGTCCAGCCCCAGCTCCGCCGCCCCGGCCAGGACCGGCGGCAGCAGCACCGACACCCGGGCGGTGCGCGACTGCACCACCAGATGCAGCAAGAGGCCGATCGCCGCCAGCCCGGCGCAGGCGAGGACCGGGGCCATGCCGCCGAGCCCGTCCAGCACCCCGCCGACCAGCCGGCCGCTGACGCCGGACGCCGTCAGCCCGTCGGCGATGGCGATGGTCGCCGCCATGAACAGGATCAGCGGCCATTCCACCGCCTTCAGCCCGTCGCGCAGCCCGCCGCCGCCCAGGCCCGGCAGGGTCAGCAGCAGCGCCCCGGCCAGCGCGATCAGCGTGTCGTCGACGCCGTGCAGCGGCGCGGTGAACCAGCCCAGCACGACCAGGGCCGCGATCCCGCCCACCGGCAGCACATTGCGGTCCGGCCGCACGGCCGGCGCCATCGCGGCCGGCGCCGCCAGCGGGGTGCGGCGGTCCTCCGGCGTCAGGAACAGCCGCAGGATCGCCTCGATCGCCAGGGCTGTGCTGGCCAGGGCGAAGGGCAGGCCCAGCAGCGCCCAGTCGAGGAAGCCGATCGGCCGGCCGGTCCATCGCCCGATCATCTCGGCGGCCAGGAGATGGGCGCCGGCGCCGGTCAGCGAGGCGAAGGCGGACAGCAGGATCGCGGTCGGGAACAAGAGGGCCAGGGCGCGGCGCAGGCGGGGATTGGCCGTTGCGCCGGCCAGCGCGGCATGCACCGGGATCATCAGCGCCGCCCGGCCCGAGGTCGAGGGCACGACGAAGGCGGTCGCCAGCATCACCAGCCCGAGTCCGTGGAACAGGGCGCGTGGGCTGCGGGTGCGGGCCGCGACCAGCCGGGCCAGGTGGTCGGCCAGCCCGGCCCGCTTCAGCGCATCCGCCAGGATGAAGGCGGCGATCAGCAGCCAGACCAGGTCGCTGCCCAGCGCCGCGAACACCGGATCCGGCGCCGGGAAGACCCAGAGCGCCATGCCGAGCGCCGCCAGCAGCGCCACCAGCGTGTCGTCCAGCCGGGTCAGCCCCCAGCCGATGATGGCGAGGCCGAACAGGATCAGGGCGGCGCGGGCCGGCCGGTCGAGCGACGCCAGCCCGAGCTCGACCGTGACCGGCAGCAGGATCGCCAGCGACAGGGCGAGAAGGGTCCGCGGCGCGGGAAGGGTCAGGCGGCCCGGTGCGAGGGGCGGCGCAAGGGAGTGTCGGGCGAGCACCGTTGTCTCCGGATCATGTGACGTTTCCGTGACAACGATGGGGGTGGGATCTTATTCCGCGACTATCTCAGAATGGTTCCCGGCGGAATGGGAAAGCCGTTGAGCAGGTCGCGCGCCGGCATCGGCGCCTTGCCCGGGCGCTGCAGCCGGGCCAGGCGGATCGCGCCGCGACCGCAGGCGACCGTCAGCTGTTCGTCCAGCACCGTGCCGGGCACGCCCGAACCATGGGCGAGGGCCGCCGCCAGCACCTTGATGCGCTCACCGTCATGCTCGAACCAGGCGCCGGGCCGCGGCGTCAGCGCCCGCACCTGGCGATCGACCGCCGCGGCATCGGCCCAGTCGATGCGCTCGTCCTCCGGCCCGATCTTGGCGGCATAGGTGACGCCGTCCTCCGGCTGCTTCGTCTCCACCGCTCGGCCCGCGGCAACGGCGTCGAGCGCCGGCACGATCAGCCGGGCGCCGAGGGCCGCAAGCGTGTCGTGCAGCTCGGGCGTGGTCGTCTGCGGCCCGATCGCCACCCGCTCGGCCAGCAGCATCGGCCCGGTGTCCAGCCCGGCCTCCATCCGCATGATGGTGACGCCGGTCCCGGCGTCGCCGGCCAGGATGGCGCGGTGGATCGGCGCGGCGCCGCGCCAGCGCGGCAGCAGCGAGGCGTGGATGTTGAAGCAGCCGAGCCGCGGCGCGTCCAGGATCGGCCGCGGCAGGATCAGCCCATAGGCCGCGACCACCGCGGCGTCGAGACCGAGATCCCGGAACTCCGCCTGCGCCTCGGGCGTGCGCAGCGTCGCCGGGTGGCGGACCGGCAGCTGCGCCGTCGCCGCGGCCCGGTGCACGGCGGAAGGCTGCAGCTTGTGGCCGCGCCCAGCCGGGCGCGGCGGCTGGGTGTAGACGGCCGCGATCTCGTGCCCGGCGTCGATCAGCGCGAGCAGCGCAGGCACCGCGAAATCCGGCGTGCCCATATAGGCGAGGCGAAGGGGCATGGCGTCGGTGCGGCTGCTCAGAACGGCAGCTTCATCCCCGGCGGCAGCTTCAGCCCGCCCATCAGCTTCGAGGTTTCGGCCTGCACCGCTTCCTCGACCTTGCCCTTGGCGTCGTTGAAGGCGGCGACGATCAGGTCCTCCAGCACCTCGATCTCGGCCGGGTCGACCAGCTTCGGGTCGATCTTGAGCGAGCGCAGCTCGCCCTTGCCGTTCAGCACCACCGCGATCATGCCGGCGCCGGCCTGGCCCGGGACCTCGATCTCGCCCAGGCGCGACTGCATCTCGGCCATCTTGGCCTGCATCTCCTGCGCCTGCTTCATCATCTGTCCGAGATTCTTCATGCCTCTCGCGGCTCCTCTTCATCGGTGGCGTCGGGGGCGGGCATCGGCTCGGCGCCCGGTCCGGCCGCCTCATCCTGCTCCAAAGGATTGCGCAGGTCGCGGATCACCGCGCCCGGGAAGGCGCTCATCACCGCCTTGACCAGCGGGTGCTCGGCCGCCTGCGCCAGCGCGTTCTCGCGATCGGTCCGCGCCTGCTGGTTCAGCGTCGGCGCGCCCTCGGCACCGGAGACGCTGACCACCCAGCGCTCCCCGGTCCAGTCGCGCAGCGCGGTGCCCAGGCGGTTGGCCAGGTCCGGCGGTGCCGAGTCATGCGGCCGGAACTCCAGCCGCCCCGGCTCGAAATGCACCAGATGCACCGCGCTCATCAGCTGACCGTGCAGCACCACGTCGCGGGCGAAGGCGATCTGCACAAGCTCGTCGAAGCTCTTCGGCTCGGCCCGCAGCACCGCCTTCGGCGCCGGCGCGGCCACTGGGGCCGAAACCGGAGCGGGCGCCAGCGCCACCGGCGCCGGCTCGGCCGGAACCACCGACAGGCCACCGCTGCCCGCCGCCATCATCCGAGGCCCCCCGGGTCCCGGGCCCGGAACCGGGCCCGCGGTCACCGCCCCCTGGCTCTGCAGGTCGCCGAACTTGCGGACCAGCTCGCCCGGGCTGGGCAGGTCGCTCATGTAGAGCAGGCGGATCAGCACCATCTCCAGCGCCGCCTGCGGGTTCGGCGCCGCCTGCACCTCGCCGGCCCCCTTCAGCAGGGTCTGCCAGGCCCGGGTCAGGCCGGGCAGCGAGATCCTCTCGGCCAGGGCGCCGCCGCGCTTGCGCTCGACCTCCGGCACCGCCGGGTCGTCCAGCACGGCCGGCACCATGCGGGCGCGGGTCACGAAATGGATGAAGTCCAGCAGGTCGCCCAGCACCGATTGCGGGTCGGCCCCGGCCCGGCGCGCCGCCTCCAGCCCCTCCAGCATGCGCGGGCCCTCGCCGGCGAAGGCCGCCTCCAGGATGTCGATGACGCTGGACCGGTCGGCCAGGCCCAGCATCTCGCGCACGCTCGCGGCGGCGATGAAGGGCTTGTCGCCGACCGGCGCGCCCTGGGCGATCGCCTGGTCCAGCAGGGACAGGCCGTCACGGGCCGAGCCGTCGGCGGCGCGGGCGATCATGCCGACCGCCTCCGGCTCCGCCGCCACGCCTTCCTTGTCCAGGATCTCGCTGAAATACGCCTGCAGCTGGTCGGCGCCGATGCGGCGCAGGTCGAAGCGCTGGCAGCGCGACAGCACCGTCACCGGCACCTTGCGGATCTCGGTGGTGGCGAAGACGAATTTCACATGCGGCGGCGGCTCTTCCAGCGTCTTCAACAACGCGTTGAAGGCATTTTTGGAGAGCATGTGGACTTCGTCGATGATGTAGACTTTGTAGCGCGACGCCACCGGGCCATAGCGCACGCCGTCGATGATCTCGCGGATGTCGTCGACGCCGGTGCGGCTGGCGGCGTCCATCTCCATCACGTCGACATTGCGGTCCTGGAGGATGGTGCGGCAGGGCTCGCACACGCCGCAGGGATCGGCGGTCGGCCCGCCCTTGCCGTCCGGCCCGACGCAGTTCAGCGCCCGGGCCAGGATCCGCGCCGTGGTGGTCTTGCCGACGCCGCGCACCCCGGTCAGCACGAAGGCGTGCGCCAGGCGGCCGGAGGCGATGGCGTTGGTCAGGGTCCGCACCAGCGCGTCCTGGCCGATCATCTCGGCGAAGGTGGTCGGCCGGTATTTCCGGGCCAGCACGCGGTAGGCCACCGGCTTGGCCGGCTGCGGCGCGTCGTCTAGTCCGAGGGGCAGGGCTGCGTCATCGCTCATGGCGCGCGATCATAGGGAATGGAAGCCGTGGTCGAAAGGCCGAAGCACGACCCGTCGGGCGAAGAGCGACCAGAGGATGGAGATGAGGTGGGAGACCGGCAGCGACCCGTATCGAAACTCGTTACGGCTGCTTCCTTCCGGATCTGACCGGGTTGGCGAGGGACACGCCCGCGCCGATCTCCCGCGCCCTATATCGGTGCTTCGGGCGCCGGAGGCAAGTGCGGAATGACAGTTGCGTGTATCCGCTCAGCGCACCCCTTCGGCCGCCAGCGCGGCGATGCGCCCGCAGCAGGCCAGCAGCGGCCCGGCATAGCGCTCGGGATCGTCGATCGCGGCCCGGTATTTCGGGATGCTGACGCTGATGCAGCCGATCGCCTTGGCCTTCCCCGCGATGGGCGCCCCCGCGATCGCCCCGCCATAGCACCAGATGTCGGCTTCGTTCTCCTCGGCGTCGATCGAATAGCCGCGGGCGCGGATGCGTTCGATCTCCGCCGCCAGCGCCGCGACGGTGGTCAGCGTCTGCGGCGTCATCGCCGTGAGATCGAGTCTCGGCAGCAGCGCCGCAGCCTCGTCCGGCGGCAGCGCCGCCAGCCAGGCCTTGCCGACCGAGCTGGAGTGGAGCGGCACGCGGGTGCCGATGCGCGAGGCCATGCGCACCGCCCGCGGGCTCTCCAGCTTGTCGACATAGATCATCTCCGGCCCGCTGCGGACGGCGAGATGCACGGTCTCGCCGGTGGCGTCGCGCAGCTTCGCCAGCTCCTCCGCCGCGATCAGGCGCAGCTCGAACCGGTCCCAGGCGCGGGCGGCCAGGGCCATCAGCCGCGGGCCGAGGCCGAAGGCGCCGCCGCGCGGCACCTCGGCCAGCATGCCTTCGGCCTGCAGCGCCGCGACGATGCGGTGCACGGTCGGGCGCGGATGGCCGGTCAGGCGGGCGATCTGCGCCACCGAGACCGGCTCTGCGGCATCGGACACCACCTGCAGCACCGCCATCGCCTTGCCGAAGGCGGCCGCCCCCTGCACCGCCGCTGAACCGCCCTGGCCTGTCGCCCCTTGGCCCATCGCCGCCCCCTCCTCGCCCCGCTCAGGCGACGAGATAGCCGCCATCGACCGGCAGCGCCACGCCGGTGATGAAGCCGGCAGCCGGACTGCACAGGAAGGCGACGGCCTGCGCCACCTCCTCCGGCCGGCCCCAGCGGCCCATCGGGGTGCGGGCCAGGATGGCGCCGGAGCGCGCCGGGTCGTCCTGCAGCGCCTGCGTCAGCGGCGTGGCGATCCAGCCCGGCGCCACCGCGTTCACCCGGATGCCGTCCGCGGCATAGGCGATGGCCAGCGACTTGGTCAGCTGCAGCACCCCGCCCTTGCTGGCGCTGTAGCCCGGCACCAACCCGCCGCCGAAGAAGCTGAGCATCGAGGCGGTGTTGACGATGCAGCCCTTCGTCACCTTCAGCAGCGGCCGGGCGGCGGCGCAGAGCCGCATCGTGCCGGTCAGGTTGACCGCCAGCACCTGCTCGAACACCGCTGGGTCGTGCTCCGCCTCGCGGCGGATCACCCCGGCGCAGTTGACCAGGATGTCGAGCCGGCCGAGCCCGCCGACCAGCGCCTCGACCGCCGCGGCGTCGGTGACGTCGAGCTCGGCCAGCCGTGCGCCCTGCGGCGGCTCGGCGCCGGCGGCCGGGGCCAGGCCGGCGGCGGTCACGGCCGCGCCCAACCGGGCCAGCCCGGCCGCGATGGCGGCGCCGATGCCCTGGGTGCCGCCGGAGACCAGCGCCGAGCGGCCGGCGAAGAGATCGGGCTGGAAGGTCATGCGAGCCTTCCTTCCGGGGCTGCCGCCGACCGGTCCTCGATCGGGTTCCGCACCAGCACGATGAGCGCCAGGGCGGCGACCGCGGCGACGGCGGCGCTGATCAGCAGGGCGTTGACGAAGGAGCCGGTCCGGTCGAGCACGAAGCCGGTGATGATCGGCGCGAAGGACCCGGCGAAGTAGCCGCCGAAGTTCTGGATGCTGCCGAGCGACGCCACCTGGCGCGACGGCGCCGCGGCGCTGACCAGCATCCAGGCGGTGGAGCTGGCGTAGTTGATGCAGAACATGGCCAGCGAGATGTACACCACGGCCATGGTCAGGCTCGGCGTGTAGGCCGCCGGCAGGGTGAAGACCGCGCCGCCGACCAGCCCCGCCGCCATCGGCCATTTGCGGCTGGCGACCGCGCCGACGCCGCGGGCCAGCAGGAAATCCGCCACCTTGCCGGAGCACAGCATGCCGAGCGCGCCGACGAGGTAGGGGATGGCGACCACCCAGCCGGTGCGGGCGATGCTGAGACCGCGCTCATGCTCCAGATAGCCGGGCAGCCAGGTCAGGTACAGCCAGACCATGTAGATCACGCCCATGAAGCCCAGCACCATGCCCCAGGTGGTGCGGTTGGCGAACAGCCCGGCCCAGTCGGCGAAGCTCTGCCGCGGCCGGGCCTGCGCCGGGCGGCCGTCGTCGAGGAAGGAGCGCTCGGCCTCGCTCAGCGGCGTGTCGCCGCGGTTGCGGTAGATCAGGTACCAGCCGACGGCGACGATGATGCCGAGCACGCCCATCAGGATGAACATCGGGCGCCAGCCGAAGGCCAGCATGATCGCGGTCAGGATCGGCGGCGCGATGGCGGGGCCGATGCAGGAGGAGGCGATGAAGATGCCGGTCGGCATGCCGCGCTCTCGCATTGGGAACCATTCGCTGATCACCTTGGCCCCGGCCGGGAATTGCGGCGCCTCGCCGACACCCAGCACGGCCCGGGTGCCGATCAGCTGGCCCAGCGACTGCGCCAGCCCGCCGGCCAGCTGGGCCAGCGACCAGAAGAACATGCCGGCGCCGAGCATGATGCGGGCGCCGAATCGGTCCAGCATCGCCCCGACCGGCAGCTGCGAGAAGGCATAGGCCCAGGAGAAGGCGGAGAGCAGCAGCCCCATCTGCGTGCCGGACAGGCCGAGCTCGGTGGAGATGTCGTGATTGGCGATCGAGAGGGTGCTGCGGTCGAGATAGTTGACGATGCCGGCCGCGGTCAGAAAGGCGACGGCGATCCACTGGATCCGGCGGATCCGCGGCGGCTTGCCGGATGACATGAGACGATTTCCTCGGAACCTTGGATGTTCTGGCGGGCGGTTGTCAGCGGACGAACTGATCGACGTAATCCGCGCCCAGCCCGGCTTCGGCGTAGTGCTTGCGGCACATGTCCAGCTTGGTGAACACGTCCTCGTAGCCGGTGTGATTGCCCCACGGGTCGACGTAGTACATGACGCCGTTGACCTGGAAATAGGTGATCATCTCCTCGACGTCCTCGTCGACCACCAGGGTGTGGGTCTCGCCCGGCGGCTCGAAGACGTAGCTGCCCTCGGTGGCGACCCAGTCGTGCTCCAGGTAGCGCCAGCTGCCTTTCAGCACGAAGCCGTGCACCGGCCCGGGATGGCGGTGGCGGCTGAGCACGCCGGCCTTGCGAACCCGCAGCAGGTTCATCCAGTAGCCGCTCGAGATGTTGAGGCAGAGCGGCCGGAACCAGACGTTCTCGGCCTGCGGCACCCAGACCCGTTCGTCCTGCGGCACGGCATGGGGCACGACGATGTCCCGCAGCGCTTCGGGCGGGTTCGGATACTGGTAGGGCATCCGCTTGGTGTCGGCGTCGGCTGGCATGACGCTTTCCTCCGGCTTGTCCACATTATGGACGATTTATCCATTTTGTGGACAAACACTGGCCCGGGATCGGGTGGCTGTCAATGCCGGACGATTCATCGCTTCTCCACCTGCATCCGATGGCGAAGCGCCGTCGCTTCATCCGGCAATCCGACCGCCCGGCATCACAGGATGCCGGCCACTCTCAAGAACAGGGCTGCCGCAGCCAGGGCGAGCACCAGCACGACCAGAGCGCCCCCGTTCCATCGGCCGAGGACTGCTGATTGCAGTCGGGGCTGCGCGGCAATGGATGACGCTGGCCCGGTTCCGGGCAGGAGCGAAGCCAGCCGCGTCGCGATCGCCATGATTTCGGCACTCGACCGCTCGGCGCGTGCCGTGCCGGTAATGATCTCCGCCAGCTCGAGCACGGTCGCATCCCGTGGCTGCCCGGCCAGCCGGCTCGCCGTCGCCCAGGGATCGCCGCCCAGGCGACCGAGCATCGAGACCACGCTCAAGGGCATGCCGTTGGATTCCGCCCCGACGTCGGCGAACAGGAACGCGTTCAGATTCGATTTGCGCAGGCGAAAGACGTCGGTATCGGGCATGTCAAAGTCGCACCTCGTGAGATACATCACGTGATAGCCATACACCAAAAATCAAGATCAAAATACGATAGCAATTCCAAAATATCAGGGTTCCGATCCCAATAACAAACATAAGAATTAATGCCACAGGCCATCTGACACGACCTTAAAAAAACCAAATCGATCGTAGCTGAAATTTGACGGCTTCCCAGGAGGCAAAATAAATCCCGGCCAAAGTCTCCAATGTGGTAATTTGGCGGGCGAGAGAGATTTGCCTCTCTCCGAATGAAAGCACACACCATGAAAACCCCTGAATGGCTTCAGCCGGCGCTGTATGGCGCCGCGTGCGGTGCGGTTGCGCTTGCCGTCATCGGTTTCAGCTGGGGCGGCTGGGTCACTGGCTCCTCGGCCCAACGCATGGCCCAGGACCGGTCCAAAACGGATCTGGTGGCCGCACTTTCGCTGATCTGCGTCGATCAGTCGAAACGCGACCCGCAGCTGACGGAAAGGCTTGCGGAACTGAAGGCTGCATCGAGCTATAGCCGCGGCGACCTGGTGGTCAAAGCCGGTTGGGCGATGATGCCGGGCGGAACGGTCGCCGATGCCCAGGTCGCCAAGGCCTGCGCCACCCAGCTCGCCAGCTAGACTGGCTGCGGGATCGGCTCGAGAAGAGGCCCAAAGCTCGCCCATCGCCCCTGTGCCAGCGGCGACGGCGAGCAGCGGGGCGGCGCTGCGTCGGCCTCGATCACGAGCCGAGGCGGCAAGAGCCTCGGACTGGATCACCGGCCATTGGATCGGCGGAAGTCTCGGGGATCCCGCTCGACCGGACGTGACAGCTCATGCTCCGGCACCATCCGTTCCTCGTTCCCGAGCACGCTGCGGATCCGGTAGAGCGGGCCGGACGTGTCGCTGGGATAGCGGGCGAGCACCTTGAACGTCCCGTCTCCGGATTGCCCCGACAGCGACCGGCGCGAGACATGCACGGTGCTGCCCACTGGGAACTTGTAGTCCTTCATCACGACATTTCTGGCCTCCCGGGGGAGCGCCGGCTGAGGGATCGGATGCGGCGGCGCGACCGGTGCCCCGAATTTCCGATAGAGTACACCGAAACCCAGAAACAAACCTACTGAATCCCACCACCCACCCAATAATCAGTGAAAATCATAGTAAGATTTGAATCACCATACACAGAAAACGGTGCCAATATTTATTTCTGATCGATAAGATATTCACCTTGTATGCTAGGATAGCCGTGCACATCTATAAAGGAGATAGTGAATCGAGCCTATCTCCCAAAAATTGGTTCTCCGAAGGATTCAGCCGATGAAATTCCGCCCGCTGCACGACCGGGTCGTGGTCCGCCGCATCGATGCCGAAGCCAAGACGGCGGGCGGGATCATCATCCCCGACACCGCCCAGGAGAAGCCGCAGCAGGGCGAGGTCGTGGCCGTCGGCCTGGGCGCGCGGGATGCGCAGGGCGTGATCCAGGCGCTCGACGTCGGCGTCGGCGACCGCATCCTGTTCGGCAAATGGTCCGGCTCCGAGATCCGGCTCGATGGGGTCGACTACCTCGTGATGAAGGAGAGCGACGTGATCGGCGTCGTCGCCTGATCCCGCCCGCCTCCCCTCCCCTTTCAAGGACCAGCACCATGCCAGCCAAAGACGTCAAATTCAGCACCGATGCGCGCGACCGGATGCTGCGCGGCATCGACATCCTCGCCCGCGCCGTCAAGGTCACGCTCGGCCCGAAGGGACGCAACGTCGTGCTCGACAAATCCTGGGGCTCGCCGCGCATCACCAAGGACGGGGTGACGGTGGCCAAGGAGATCGAGCTGTCCGACAAGTTCGAGAACATGGGCGCGCAGATGGTGCGCGAGGTCGCGACCAAGACCGCCGACCTGGCCGGCGACGGCACCACCACAGCCATCGTCCTGGCCCACGCCATCGTCAAGGAAGGGGCCAAGGCGATCGGCGCCGGGCTGAACCCGATGGACGTCAAGCGCGGCATCGACCTGGCGGTCGCCGCCGTGGTCGAGGAGATCGGCAAGCGGGCCCAGACCATCTCGACCAATGACGAGATCGCCCAGGTCGGCACCATCTCGGCCAATGGCGAGCGCGAGATCGGCGCCATGATCGCCAAGGCGATGAAGAAGGTCGGCAACGAGGGCGTGATCACGGTCGAGGAGGCCAAGAGCTTCGAGACCGAGCTCGACATCGTCGAGGGCATGCAGTTCGACCGCGGCTACATCTCGCCCTATTTCGTCACCAATACCGAGAAGATGATCGCGGAGCTGGAGAACCCCTACATCCTGCTGCACGAGAAGAAGCTGCCGAACCTGCAGTCCTTCCTGCCGCTGCTCGAGGCCGTGGTCCAGGCCGGCCAGCCGCTGCTGATCGTCGCCGAGGACGTCGACGGCGAGGCGCTGGCCACCCTGGTGGTCAACAAGCTGCGCGGCGGGCTGAAGGTCGCGGCGGTCAAGGCGCCGGGCTTCGGCGACCGGCGCAAGGCGATGCTCGAGGACCTCGCCATCCTGACCGGCGGCCAGGTCATCTCCGAGGATCTCGGCATCAAGCTCGAGAACGTCACCCTCGACATGCTCGGCCGGGCCAAGAAGGTCGTCATCTCCAAGGAGGACACGACGGTCGTCGACGGCGCCGGCGCCAAGAAGGACATCGAGGGCCGCACCAACCAGATCCGGGCGCAGATCGAGGAGACCACCTCGGACTACGACCGCGAGAAGCTGCAGGAGCGCCTGGCCAAGCTGGCCGGCGGCGTCGCCATCATCCGCGTCGGCGGTGCCAGCGAGATCGAGGTCAAGGAGCGCAAGGACCGCGTCGACGACGCGATGCACGCCACCCGCGCCGCGGTCGCGGAGGGCATCGTCGCCGGCGGCGGCGTCACCCTGCTCTACGCCAGCCGCGTCATCGACACGCTGAAGCCCGAGAACACCGACCAGAAGGTCGGCATCGACATCGTCCGCCGCGCCCTGCAGGCGCCGGTGCGGCAGATCGTCGAGAACTCCGGCAGCGACGGGTCGGTGGTGGTCGGCAAACTGCTCGACAGCAAGGACCATAATTGGGGCTACGACGCCCAGAAGGGCGATTTCACGGCCATGATCAAGGCCGGCATCCTCGATCCGGCCAAGGTGGTGCGGATCGCGCTGCAGAACGCCGCCTCGATCGCCGGCCTCATGATCACCACCGAAGCAATGGTGGCCGCGCTGCCGGAGACGGCCGGCCTGGCAGCGCCGGATGCCGATGGGATGGGCTACTGATCCGCCGGCCCCGGGGCCGCGGCCCCCCCCCGCCCCGGCCACCCGCCCAAGTGCGCGGACGGGGCCCAAATCCAAGTAAAACCCGCGCAATGGGGCCC
>NZ_JBHYMS010000006.1:22022-170799 GCF_042743185.1 Inquilinus sp. NPDC058860
TCTTCAACACCACCGACGCTTTGGTGGCCGCGCTGCGGGCGCCGGCCGGCGTGGCCCCGCCGGTTGCCGTTGGGTTGGGCTACTGACCCGCCGGCCCGTGACCGGCGGCAGCGCCGGTCACGGGCGACGGCATCGTGGCGGCGTCAGGGCAAGATGCCGATGAACACCCGGCGATAGGCGCCGATCAGATCCCCGGCGGAGGTCGCCGTGGCCCGGCTCAGCTGCTCCGCTCCGGATTCGCGCTCCCGCTCGACAAGCCTCACCAGCTCCTGAAACCGGCGATGCGCGATCGTCGCCGGGTCGATTCCGGCGCCGTCGTGGGGCGTGATGAAACCGGGCTCCGGCAACTCGCGGACCAGGATCCCCAGCAGGTCGAGCAGCTTGGCGCCGGTGTCGACGCGGAGCCACCGGCCCTCATCCCAGACCGATATCGTCGGCCAGATCTCCATCTGCATCCTGCATCTCCATGGTCTGTCCGGAGCCGCCGCGCGGCCGCTGGAATGGCCGTCAGCCCTCCATCGCCCGCAGCAGCGCTGCGATCTCGATCGTCGCGAGGGTGGAGAAGGTGTCGGAGACCGCGTAGGGCAGGACGATCTGATCGCCGTGCCGCATCGCCCCGCAGGTGTAGACGACGTTGGGCACATAGCCCTCGCGTTCCGACGGCTCGGGCCGGACCAGCGGTTCGCGCGACCGGGCCAGGACCTTGGACGGGTCCTCCTTGTCGAGAAGAACGGCCCCGATCGAATATCGCCGGACCGGCCCCACGCCATGGGTCAGCAGCAGCCAGCCCTGGTCGAGCTCGATCGGCGATCCGCAATTGCCGATCTGCACGAACTCCCACGGGAACCGGGGCTTCAGGATGGGCTGGCCGCCCTGCCAGACGCGCAGGTCGTCGGAATAGATCAGATAAAGGCTCTCATTGTCCTGCCTGCCGATCATCGCGTAGCGACCGTCGAGCCTGCGGGGGAACAGGGCCATGCCCTTGTTGACGGCAGCGTCCCCCTGTAGCGGGAACATCCGGAAAGAGACGAAATCGAGGGTCTCGATCATTTCGGACCGGATCGCCTGGCCGCTATAGGCGGTGTAGGTGGCGCGGAAGATCTTCCGGCCGCCCTCGTCGAATTCGACGAAGCGGGCATCCTCGATACCGTGCGCCTGGGAGTCCGTGACGGGAAAGATCACCCGCTCGCTGATGTCTTCGTCCGACGCGAAGACCAGCTCGACCTCGTCCCCGTGCGGGCCGGATGTTCGGCGCTCATCTCCGGGAACGGATGCGAGCCGGGCCGAAGGGTCGATGGACACGTTGCCGTCGGCCGCGATCGAGCCCGACCGGAAGGTCAGCGACGAGATGTGCCCCTCCCCGACGGCACGAAGGCTGAGGATGAAGCGGCGCCCGCCTTCCGGCGCGCCAGACTGGTCGGGATGGGGCACGATGCTGGGGTTGAACAGCGCTGCAGCCTCGAAGGCATATTCATGCAGGAAATACGCACCGACCAGCCGGCGCTGCGTCTCGGTGAACCGGACATGGTTCGCGAAGGCGCGCTCCATGTCGTCCGCCCGAGCCTCGAACCTCTCGAGCAAGCGGCGGTGGCGGCCCTGGAAGTTCCCGAGCACATCGCTCAGCTGGCCGGCGGCTGCCTCGGGATCCAGCGCCAGCACCCGGTCGACGATGTGGTTCGCGCGGGTCCTGTCGGTGGGATTGAGGTTCCGTGGCTCGACCGCCGGCCTGAACGGGCGCACGACCACCCGGGCGGGATCCGGGCGCAGATGGAGAGCCTGCCGGTTCAGGAAGGTGATTTGCGACAAGGCGTCCTCGGACAGTTCAAGGGAAGGTCACGGCGCTCACGTCTCGGCCAGGCGCGGCACGAATTTGGCCCGGCCGTCCATGACATGCGCGATGCGGCGCATCTCCAACTGGCTGAGGAGATAGGAGACGACCGATTCGCCGCCCTGGTTCTCGTTCACCCGGTCGGGATGCAGGCCGTCGCGGCAGCCGCCGGTCTCCGGGTCGACCAGAGGGAGCGACAGTTCGTTGTCGCCGAAGAACCAGGCGAAGGCGTGCACCGCGTCGGCCCTCCATTCCGGGTCACCCTCCACGCGCCACGCCGCCAGGCAGGCGGAGATCGTCGCCGTGACCTCCAGGGGTTGCTGATCGAAGGGCCTCGGCGCCATCCGCTTGTCGCCGAAGCTGCTCGATCCGACCGGCCGGAACACGCCCGTCGGCGTCGTCTGCTTCGACATCAGCCAGTGCAGGGTCCGCAGGCCCGCATCGACGAACTCCGCCGACCGGACGGCCATCCCGGTGACGATCAGGGCCTGCGGCAGTCTTGCATTGTCGTAAGCCAGCCCATCCTCGAACCAGGCCCAGCCCTGGGTCTCGACAGCCGCGAGGATCGACATCAGCCTCGCAGCGAGGCCGTGCCGGACCCGTTCGGCCAAGGTATCCTCGGCCGTCACGGCGCAGTAGGCGTCGAGCCCGAGCAGGGTGAAGGCCCAGGCGCGGGGCGAGCCGAAGGCCTCGGCCGCCGGCAGCGCTTCGGCGAACAGCGCGGCGGCCCAGCGCCGCCGCGACGCGCTGGCGTCGCTGCGGGCGCATTCGCCCAGGGCCCAAAGCGTCCGGCCGTGGCTGTCCTCCGAACCGCTCTCCTCGAGCCAACGCCGGTCGAAACTCATGAAGTTGCGGAACCGCCGCGTGCCGGGGTTCCAGGCATGCTGGACGAAGGCCGCAAGCCGGGCCGTCAGGATCTCGGGCAGACGTGCCTCGTGGGGGTGGTTGAGGGCACAGGCCACCAGCAGCGCGCGGGCGTTGTCGTCGACGCAGTAGCCATGGGACCGGTCGGGCACCGAATGCACCGCATGCTGGAATAGCCCCGTGTCGTCGCACATCGACAGGAAATGGCCGAGCTGCGTCGCCGGCGGCATGAAGCCGGGGCTGATCGGCTCGCGCGGGCCGGGCCGTTCAACCACCCGGAACCGTTGCCCGCGCCGCGCACGCTCGAAGACGTCCCGGTAGTGCTCCGCCGTGCGCGCCCAGGTCATCGACCGGCTGCTCGCATAGGCACGCCGGCGCATCGCCTCGCGCCGGATGTCGTCGGTCAGAAGCCCCGCGACCGCCGCACCGGTGGCCGAGGCGTCGCCGAACGGCACCAGGATGCCGCGCCCGCCGGCCAGCAACTCCTGGGCGTGCCAATAGGGCGTCGAGACCACCGCCTTGCCGAGGCCGAAGCTGTAAGCCAGGGTCCCCGACGTCATCTGCGCTTCGTCGAGATAGGGCGTGACATAGACGTCGCACATGGAGATGAATTCGAGCAGCGTGGCCAGATCGACGAATTGGTCCAGCAGCGCGACGTGCTCTTCGACCCCGCGATCCCGCGCCCGGGCCACCAGGCTTTCGC
The DNA here is from genome assembly GCF_042743185.1 of Inquilinus sp. NPDC058860. Lineage (NCBI taxonomy): Bacteria > Pseudomonadati > Pseudomonadota > Alphaproteobacteria > Rhodospirillales > Rhodospirillaceae > Inquilinus > Inquilinus sp. NPDC058860. The sequence continues at coordinate 25,418 of NZ_JBHYMS010000006.1, forward strand.
GGTAGACCTCGCCCTGGTCGCGGACCAGGTTGGGGTGCGTCGCGCCGAGCACGACATACATCGTGTCGGGCCGGCTCCGCAGGATCTCGGGCATGGCATCGATCATGACCTCGATGCCCTTGTTGGGGGACAAGAGGCCGAAGGTCAGGATGACCGGCCGTCCGGCGAAGCCCAGCTTGGCCTTCGCCGCGGTGGGCTCGGCGAAGGCGGCGTCGGGAATGCCGTGCAGGATGACGTCGATCTTATCCGCCGGGACACCATAGACCGTCCGCAGCAGGTCGCGGCCCTTCCTGGCCATGACGACGACCCGCGCCGATGCGGCGACGATCCGGCTCAGCACGTCCAGCTGCGCCGCCGTCGGCTCGGCCAGGACCGTATGGAGCGTGGTGACGACCGGCATGGTCAAACGCGACAGTAGCGCCAGGATATGGCCGCCGGCCTCGCCGCCGAAGATGCCGAACTCGTGCTGGAGCGAGACCACGTCGAACTGGCCGGCATTGAGGGCATCGGCCGCCCGGACGTAGTCTTCGATCCGGTCGTCGGCGATCTCGATGCGGACGGCAGCCGGATAGTCATAGGCGCGACCGGGGTCGGTCATCGCCGCGATGCAGGTGTCGGCCACCGCGTCCGACGCCGCGACCGCCTGCTGCAGATCGGTCGTGAAGGTCGCGATCCCGCAGCGGCGCGGGAGCGAGTTGCCGATGAAGGCGACACGGATCGGCTGGGTCACGGCAGCGCCTCCATCGGAACGGCCGCCTGCCCGTCGCCGTGCGGCGACCGCAAGGGGCCGGAAAAGGACGGTCGATGGGCCGGCCTCAGCTCTTCTTCTTGCTCTGGCCAGCCCCCGGGGCCGCCGTCCGGCTCAGCAGGCTGATGGTCGCCCCGTGCACCACCGGCTTCGCCGCCTGCTTGGGTTTCCGAATTTCCCGATTGCTGCGCTTCTGCCCTTTGGCCATGAAATCTCCTCTGCGCCCGATGCGGCGCCGCGCGGTCCGTGACGAAGAAAATGCAACTGCGGTCGCGCCGGCACGGTCACTCCACGGCCTTGAGATTGTCCGCGGACGGTTTCCCGCTCCTCTGATCGGCGACGAGATCGAAGCCCAGCCGCTGGCCCTGGGTCAGTTGGCCGAGGCCGGAGCGCTCGACGGCGGTGATGTGGACGAAGGCATCCTTGCCCCCGTCATCCTGCGTGATGAAGCCGAAGCCCCTCTGCGGGTCGAACCATTTGACGGTTCCCGTTGCCATGAATTCCTCTTTTCGCAAGCATTGGCCCGGCCGGCCCGCGACGTTCGCGGGGCGGCCGAATTCGCATTCAGATGAGAGAATCCGGATTTCCGCCGCACCCAATGAGCACAAGGCCGAAGTTCTATATCCGGAGCCGATCCAATAATCATGGACCAGAATCGTTGATATCCCTAGAAAATACGACGATCAAATTCAAAAAATAAACTATCAGAATCGATACTGAATCGGTAATACATTTCAACCACATACAAAAATAAGCGAGATTCAGTGATATAATTCTCCCGTGTATCGAGATTTTTTTATCGCAATATCTATTGGCTGACACCATATCAGGAGCCATAACGCAGGGAATCCAGTCCGGAGCTGCGCTCTTCTGGCGTTCCGCTCGTTCGACCCGACACCGAGGGCCGCCGCGCGGTGCCGAGCGCCAGCACAAGGAGACCACCATTGAAGATCGACAGCATGAGGCGGCTGCAGCGGGATGCCGAGCTCGGCGACGCCGTGGCGCAGTTCAATCTCGGCATCGTCTACGGCAATCGGAGCGGTGAACCCGGCCACACCGTCGAGGACAGGCGGATGGACGCCATCCGGTGGCTGCTACGCTCGGCGAACCAGGGCCTGCCGCGGGCGCAGAACCGGTTGGCCGAAATCTATGCCGAAGGCCCGGCCTCATCGAAGGATGCGGTCAAGGCGTGCGCCTGGTTCCTTCTGGCAGCGACGGCGGAACCCGGCGCCCGTGGCCAGGCCGCCCGATCGGGCTACCAGCGTGCCGCCGCGCATCTGACCGCCATGCAGATCGCGCAGGCGCATCGCCGGGCATCGCGCTGGAAACCGAAGATCGAGGCAGTGGAGACCGGGCCAGAGGTGCCGAATCTCGCGACGGCGGCATCGTGAAGGCCTGGTTCGTCCCGCCTCTCGTGATTCCGATCGGCTTCGTGGTGCTGATCGTCGTCTACGCCGCAGTCCGGGCCTTTGCCTAGCCGCCGACCCGGCGGACGCCGGCGTCGGAAGAGGCATCCGGCGAGAGGAAGGAGCCGCGAATGACCCTGCGGACCAGCAGCAGAACCGTGACCTTCGTCCGGCCGTTCACCCTGAGCGGCATCGACGGGCCGCAGCCGCCCGGAACCTACACGGTGGAAACGGACGAGGAGCAGGTCGACGGTTCATCGCCTCCCGTCCACCGGCGGATCGCGACGATGATCCGCCTGCCGGGCCGGCCCGGAAGCGGCGAGCTGGTCCAGGTCGTCACCGTGGATCCGGAAGAGCTTTCCGCGGCTTTGCTGCGGGACGGCGCATCGGCGGAATCCGCAGAAGCCGATGCCGCAGGAAGCGAGCGTTCCGAGGCCCGGCCGGGAGAAGCGCCGGGCCAACCCGCGCCCCGCCCGCTCGATCGGCTGCTCGAAGGTTGGCGATACTGGGTGGCGACGAATCCCCGGGCACCGGCTTGGATCGTCGCGATCGTCGCCGGCATCCTGTTCGCCGCCTTTGTCGTGGCCTGGTGATCGGCTGACACGGGAGGCGGTCGATCCGACGCCCGTCGCCGCGGCCAGATCTCAGCCGAGCGTGATCAGGTTCGGCGGACGGCCGCGGCCGGGAAGCCGACCATCCGCTGCCGCTTCTCGTCCCAAAGCGCGAAGAACGGCGCGCGCAGGGCATCCCACAGGCTCAGGCTCGGCACGGCGCGCAGTTCCTGGACGGCGGCGTGACAGGCCGACAGGCGGTAGTTGGGGATGCGTGGATTGAGGTGGTGGATATGATGGAAACCGATATTGCCGGTGAACCATTGCAGGATCCGCGGCAGCTTCAGATAGGATGAGCCCTGCAGCGAGGCCGCGCCGAACGTCCATTCCGCATCCCGCTGCCACAGCGTCTCTTCGAAGCGATGCTGAACCGCGAACAGCCAGACGCCGATGATCGACGCGATCACCAGGATCGGCAGCTGGACCAGCAGCACGCGCTCGAACCCCAGGACAAGCCCGAGGCCGCCGAAGAGGCCGGCGATGCCGGCGTTCGTGGCGTGGACCGACAGCCGTTCCCGGCGCCACGCCGCCGGCGTGTCGAAGGGAATCCGGTAGAGCAGCAGGAAGACCAGCGGCGGCAGCAGCAGCCCGGTGATGACCGGATGCCGGCTCAGCCGATACAGGAAGCGGCGCCGGGGGGCGAGTGCCTGGTATTCCGAGACCGTGAGGCAGGTCGAGTAGATGTCCACCCCGCTGTCGCGCCGGTCGAGATTGTTCCAGACGGCGTGATGCCCCGCGTGCTGGCGGCGCCAATTCGCAAAGGGCGTGAAGGTGACCAGCCCGCACAGGCGGCCGAGCACGATGTTGGCGCGGCGCGAGCCGAAGAACGACGCATGCCCGCAATCATGCTGGATGATGAAGAGGCGGACGGTCAGGCCGGCCCCGATCACCGCCAGCCCGAGCGTCAGCCAGTACGATACCCCGAAGCTGGCATACATCGTCGCGCAGACCGCGACAAAGCCGGCGAAGGTCGAGGTCAATTGCCACACCGCCCTTGGCAGGCTCGGCATCCGGAAGCGGGCCACCTCGGCCCGCAGCGCCGCGTCGATGTCGAGCGGCAGGCGCGGCTGTGCCGTCATGGGCTTCGAGTCTCGATCGCTTTGCATGTTTGTCCATGAACTGCCCGGCGGAGCCGGGCGGCAATGTCCGTGAGAATCGTCGAGGGCAATGCAGACGACAAACAGCGCTCCACAACGGCCGCGGTCAAACTTCGAAAGGTGCGGAAAGCTGGGCTCGGCGCTCGATCACGAGCTTTGAGAGCTGGCCGAACAAATCTAGGTCGACCGGAGATATATGGGAGCGGCGACCGGCGATTTTAAGCCGCCGCGGCTTGCGAACGGACGCGGCAGTCAAAGCCGGCTCTGCCGTTATCGCCGGAAGACAGCCGTTCTCAGGCGTGCCAAAGCCGTCCCCGGCGCGGTATGCTCGCCGGTGCCTGGAGACGGTTGCGCCCGATGCTGCTCGAGCGAGAGGGTCCACTGGAAGCGTTGCTGGCGGCCGCCCGAAGCGCTGCGGCCGGCGTCGGCCGCACCGTGCTGCTCGAAGGCGAGGCCGGCATCGGGAAAACGTCCCTCCTGCAGGAGTTCGCGGACCGCGCGGGCGGAGGCTGCCGGGTACTGTGGGGCTGGTGCGAGGCGCTGTTCACGCCGCGCCCGCTCGGCCCCCTGCAGGACATGGCGCGGTCGCTCGATCCGCGCGTGGCGGCGCTGCTCGACCAGGCGGCGGCGCCCGAGCGGCTGTTTCCGGCGCTGCTGAACGCCCTCCAGGGCGCGGAAGGCACGACGGTGCTCGTCTTCGAGGATGTGCACTGGGCCGACAACGCGACGCTCGATCTCGTCAAATACCTGGGCCGCCGCATCTCCGTCCTGCGGACGATGATGGTGCTCAGCGCCCGCAGCGACGAGGTCGACGCCGATCATCCCCTGACACATGTGCGCGGCGACCTGCAGCCGGCCTCGGTCACCCGCATCCGGCTCGAGCCCTTGTCTCCCGGAGCGGTCGCCGCGCTGGCGGAGCAGGCGGGCCGCGCCGCCGCGGATCTCCATCGCATCACCGAGGGCAACCCGTTCTTCGTCTCCGAGCTGCTGGCGAGCCGGGAGTTCGAGCTGGGGCAGATTCCGGATTCCGTGCGCGACGCGGTGTGGTCCCGCCTGGCCCGCCTGACGGCCGGCGAGCGCGAGGTGCTGGATGTGATGAGCATCATTCCGGGAAGCGCCGAACCGGGCCTGATCCGGTCGCTTCTCGGCGTCGAGGCCGAAATCCTGGCGGACCAGTGCGTGGCCCGCGGATTGCTGCGGCGCGACGGCAAGGGTGCCCTGACGTTCCGCCACGACCTCGCCCGGCAGGCGACGCTCGACCGGCTGTCGCCGAGCCTGCAGCGGTCGCTTCATGCCAAGGTGGATGCGGCCATATCGGGGCTCCTGACGGCGCAGGCGAGCGCCCTGCTCTCCCGCCGGATGCACCACGCCGCCGGAGCCGGCGACGGCGCGCGCGTCCTCGAGCTCGCGCCGCAGGCCGCCGCGCAGGCCTCGCGCATGGGCGCGCATCGCGAAGCGGCCTCGCACCTGGCCACGGCCCTGACCTATGTCGCGCAGGCGCCGCCGGCGCTGGCGGCCCAGCTTTACGAAGACTGGGCCTACGAGGCCGGGCTGGTGCTGCTCGTCTATGACGAGATCATCGAGGCGCGGCACCGCGCCATCGCGATCTGGCGCGACCTCGGGCGGATCGACAAGGTCGCCCTCAATCTGCGCTGGCTGTCGCGGCTGCACTGGCGCCGCGGCGAAGGCGAGCAGGCGGAGCATTTCGCCAACGAGGCGGTGCGCGAGGTGGAAGGCATGCCGTCGGGGCCGGAACTGGCCATGGCCTACAGCACGCGCTCGCAGCTCCACATGCTGCACTATCGCTTCGACGATGCCGTCGACTGGGGCCTGCGCGCGATCGCCCTTGCCGATCGGCTGGGCGAGATCGAAACGCGGGTCCATGCCCTGAACAATGTCGGCACCGCGCTACTCTTCGCCGACCGCCCGGGCGGCCGCGAGCGGCTGGAGGAAGGCCTCTCGCTGGCGCTCGAGCACGGGTTTCATGACCACGCGGCACGGGCCTACACCAACTTCGCCGAATATGCCGTGGTGTCCAAGGACTTCGCCCTCGCCGAACGGCTGCTGGCCGAAGGCATCGCCTTCTGCAGCCGGCACGACCTCGATTCGGCGGCCCAATACCTGCTCGGCCGGCAGGCGCAGCTTCGCATGGAGCAGGGCCGTTTCCGCGAGGCGGAGACCATTGCCCAGGGCGTCATGAGCCTGGAACGCCTGCCGGTGGTGATGCATCTGCCGGCCCTGACCGTGCTGGGCAGGGTGCGCGTGCGGCTGGGCCAGCCCGGCGGCCCTGCCCTGCTGCAGCAGGCCCTGCAGGAAGGATTGCCGACCGGCGAGCCCCAGCGGATCATACCGGTCCGGCTGGCGTTGACCGAAGCCGCCTGGCTCGCCGAGGACCTCGACGCCGGCCGCGCGCAGCTGGCGGCCCTCGCCGCGATGGGACTCGACGCTTTCAGCCCCTGGGACGTCGGCGAGCTGGCGGTCTGGTGGCGACGATGCGGGATGGCGGAGGCGCTGCCGGCGCCCGAAACACGGATGCTCGAAGCGCGGTCGGCCGAGCTCCGCGGCGATCCGTCCGCGGCCGCGACGGAATGGACACGCCTGGGCCTTCCCTACGAGGCGGCCCTCGCCCTCATGCAGGTCCGGGACGCCGATGCGGGGGCGGCCTTGGCCGGCGCGGTGACCATGCTCGAGGCGGTCGAGGCGCGGTCCGCAGCCGCGCTGACGCGAAAGCTCGCCCAACGCCTGGGGGTCACGGTCCAGCTGCCGAAGGCGCGCCGGGGGCCTTATACGGCCGCCCGCCATCATCCGCTGGGCCTGACCCAGAACGAGCAGCAGGTGCTCGCCCTGATCGCCGAGGGCAAGAGCAACAAGGAAATCGCCCGAAACCTGTCGCGGTCACCGCGCACGATCGAGCACCAGGTGTCGGCAGTGCTCGGCAAGTTCAGCGCCGCCAACCGGATGGAAGTCCTCCTGCGCCTCCGGGGCGAGCCGTGGCTGTTGTCAGCCGCCGGCGCGCGCCCATCCCTCGAAACTTAGGAAGACGGTCGCCAAACCTGGGAGGCCGTCCGGCCAAACTTGGGTGATCGCACCGAAGAGCGCGGCCGCCATGGCGCGTATGGTGACTCAGCCGCGATGATGGACGGGAGCCTCTTCCGGGAGACCGCGTTCGCGACGGCACCGAGACAGGTGCAGCTCCGGACCTCGAGCGACCGCATCCTTCTTCGTGGCGACGCAGCCGTCGACGGGCCGACCACGCCTGCGGGCTGAAATTTCTCAGCAAGGCTTTGGGATGCAATTTCTTGCATTGGAAATGGAGAACCGGACAATGCTCAGAACGATTGCGGCCTCCACGGTTTTGTTCTTGCTCACGCTCCAGGCGGCGCAAGCGGACACGACGTTTCGCCTGGTGTCGCAGGTCTCGGGGAAATGCATGCGTCTGCAAGCCGCGGATCAGAATGACGGCGGCGGGCTGACGATGCGGGACTGCAAAAACTTCCCGGACTTCTTCATGACGGGTGAAGTTTCGACCACCCAGCTCATCTTCCAGCTCAACAGCAGCAGATTCGTCTGCGTCTTTTCCAATGACGCACCGGTGATCGAGCCGAGCGGCCGGCTGGACAAGGTCCAGACGCGCAATTGCGGCGCGCTTGTCGGCAGCATCTGGAAGTTTCGAGGGGAGGATGAATCCGGCTTTCGCCAGCTGGAAAAAATGCAGGCGAACGGCATCGACCCCACGAACTTCTGCGCGCAGGAGAACAGCGAGACGTCCGAAATCGAGTTGGATGTCTGTCAGCCCACCCCGGAACAGAACTGGAAGCTCGAGCGCATCAGCTTTCCACCGGAACGATAACTCATCGATCCATGGAACGGCGATCCTCGCGCTACAGCACGAAGTCGGCGGCCTGCAGGCTGCCGACGTTGCTGAGCACGATGTTGAAATCGGAGACGCGGTCGCCATTGACGTCGCCGGCGATCACGGCGTCGCTGCCGGAGACGACGTAGCGCAGCTGTCCGGCCACGCCGGTATAGGCAGCGGTGCCGATGAAGCCGAAACTGCCGTTCCCGGCCGCGCCGCCATTGGCATCGATCTGCGACAGGTCGATCCTGTCCGCCTGGGCATGGCTGAAATCGGTGATCCGGTCGGCATTGGCCGCCCCCGTCGCGCTGTCGCCGACAGCGGCGAAGACGAAGCGGTCGGCGCCGCTGCCGCCGGTCAGCAGGTCTTTCCCGCCTGCTCCCCGGAGCGCATCGTTGCCTGCCCCGCCGCTGAGCGTGTTGGCGGCGCTGCTGCCGGCGATGGCGTCGGCATGGGCCGAGCCGGTGACCGCCTCGATCGAGACCAGCCGGTCGCCGAAGGCGGTGCCGCTGCTGCCGGTGCCCGTGGCGAGGTTCACCGTCACGCCCACGCTGCTGTCGGCATAGCTGGCGGTGTCCACGCCGGCGCCGCCGTTGATGACGTCCGCCCCGGCCCCGCCGGTGAAGACGTTGGCGGCGGCGCTGCCGGTCAGGGTGTCGGCATGGGTGGAGCCGGTGATCGCCTCGATCGAGACCAGCCGGTCGCCGAAGGCGGTGCCGCTGCTGCCGATGCCGGTGGCGAGGTTCACGGTCACGCCCACGCTGCTGTCGGCATAGCTGGCGGTGTCGGTGCCGGCGCCGCCGTCGAGCCAGTCGCCCCCGGCGCCGCCGCTGAGCACGTCGTTGCCGCCGTCACCCGTCACGATGTCGTCGCCGCCATTCCCGACCAGCCGGTCGTTGCCGCCGAGGCCCAGGATGCGCTCGCCGCCGGCGCCGCCCTGCAGGAGGTCGGCAGCGGCGGAGCCCGTCAGCGTCGCGACCGTGACGCCGGAGAACACGCGACCGCCGATCCCGTCGTCGTCGCCGTCGAGATCCTCGCTCTCATAGGCCACGAAGAATCCGCCGGTCTCCAGCGCCGTGACCGACGGCCACTCCTGGTTGCCGACGAAGGACTGGTTGACCAGGAAGTTGCCGCCGACCTTACGCCCGTCCTCGAAGAAGTATTGGCCGAACACCTCCTTGAAGTGCCGGTCCGGAAGCGGCAATTCGTCCGGGCCCCACTGGTCCCAGACCACGGCAAAGCCGCCGCCCGCCAGGCCGACCACGCTCGAATGGTCCGGGATCTCGCCGTCGAAGGTGTTGATCTGGAACGTCGGCGCCTCGGGCCGCCCGTCGGCCGAGAAGATCCGGCCGTAGAGCCGGTAGGCGGTGTCGCCGTCCGGCCGGCCTTCGAGAACCGTCTCCACCCAGGTCGCGACAAAGCGGCCGCCGGTGAGCGCCGCGACGGAGATGTCCGTGTTCGCGAGCGCGAAGCCCTCGTTGGGGCCGTTCGTCTCGGGGGCCAAGCCGAATTCCGCACTGACCGGCCGACCGTCGGCGCCGAGGATCCGCGCGCGCAGGTCCGAGGGGACGCCGTACGGGCTCTGGCTGCTGTACTCGCTTTCCCAGACCGTGACGATGTTGCCGTTGGAGAGCTGCACCGCACGCACATTGTGCTGGTCGCCGAAGGTCCGCTGGTTGAGCTGGAACGCGGTGTCGATGGGCGAACCGGCCGCCGAGAAGCTCCTGGCGAAGGAGTTGTCGCCATCGAATGCCGGCTCGCCGTCGACCGACCCTTCCCGCGACCAGAGGACGGTGTAGCCGCCATCCGCGCGGGAGACGATCTCCGGGGCGAAGTAATAGTCGTCGGTGGGCTGGTTGACCTTCTGGATCGCACTGACCCGGTTGCCGTTGTCGTCATAGACGGCGGTATAGATGTCGGTCCGCTCCAGGACCGATCCGGCGCTTCCCTCCCACACCGCCGCGAAGCCGCCGCCCTCGAGCGCCTCGATGCGGGCGTAGTTGGCGACGAGGGCGAGGTCCGACAGGATCTTCTCGCCCCCGACCGGCGTGCCATCGGGGCGGAAGACCTGGGCCGCGGCGTATTGGACGTCCAGGTCGTCCTCCAGGTACAGCGAATCCCAGATGACGACGACGTTGCCGTTCGCGAGCGTCGTGATGTCCGGGTTGTCCTGCCACGCGCCGTTCCAGGTGTTGACGACGAATTCGGGTGTGACGGGTCCCGGCATGAGCTCAGCCCTCCTCGTTCCGCCGCCACCCCGGGCGGCCCCCTTCCGGCCGTTTCGTCGGGCGGCCGCGACGCGCTGCGGCACCTCGGACCGACATGTTGCTTGTCCGCAATCTACGGGCGGCCGGTGGCGCTTTCATGACAGGGCCGATCGGATGATCCGGCCGCCTGTCAGCCGGGCGTCAGCGAGACCCAGTAGCCGGACCGGTACTCGACCGGCAGGAAACGCTCGTGGAAGGCGCGGAAGGTGGCGTCCGGGTCGAGGTCGGCGAACAGGTCGGGATGGATCCATTTGGCCAGCGCCTGGATCGCCACGAACTGATAGGGGCTGTCGTAGAACTGATGCCAGATGGCGTGCACCCGGCCGCTCTGCGTCGCCGGGATGGTGGTGAAGGCCGGCCGCTGCATCAGCGCCTCCAGCCGGGCGCGGCTGGCGTCGCGGTCGGCGCCGGGCCCGACGCCGACCCAGGCGCCGGCGGTCTCATAGAGGGTCCAGTTGCTGCCGGTGACGACCACCACATCCGGCTTCGACGCCACGATCTGCTCCGGGTTCAGCGTGCCGAAGGTGCCGGGGATCAGGTCGCGGGCGATGTTGTCGCCGCCGGCCACCGAGACCATGCGGCCGAAATTCTCGTCGCCGAAGGACATGCAGCATTCGTCGCTGTAGCCGCCGGCGCGGTCGATCATCACCTTCGGACGGGGTCCGGTGTAGGATGCGAGCCGGCTCGTCACCTTCTCGATCTCGGCGCGGCGGAAGGCGATCAGCTCCGCCGCCCGCGCCTCCCGCCCGATCACCCGGCCGAGGATGCGGATGCTCTTCTCCGCATTCTCGAAGGGCTTCTCGCGGAAGTCGATGAACACCACCGGGATGCCGACGGCGGCCAGCTTGTCGATCAGCCCGCCCTCGTCGGTCGCCAGCTTCGATTCCAGGTTCATGACGATCAGGTCGGGGTGCAGCGACAGCGCCTGCTCGACGTCGAAGGTCCCCTCCTTGGCGCCGCCGAAGCGCGGCAGGTCGGCGATGAAGGGATACTTCTGGCGATAGATCTCGTAGCCGTCGCGGTCAGCCTTCTCGAGATCGTCGCGCCAGCCGACGACGCGCTGGAACGGCGCCTCGGTGTCGAGCGCCGCCAGCAGATAGATCTGCCGCCCCTCGCCCAGGATGATCCGCTTCGCCTCGGCCGGGACCTGCACGGTGCGGCCGGCGACGTCCTCCACCGTCTGCGTTTCGGCCGCGGGTGCCGTACCGGCGGCGAACAGAAGAGCGGCGGCGAGGCCGAGGGAGCGCCGGGAGATCATGGAGGCTGGTCCGAGGTGAGGCGTTGCGTCGGGCGCACCCAATAACAGATGCGAATGATAATCAACACCTGTTTCAATCAGCACCTCAAAGCCGTCATGGCAAGGCGCGAAGCGCCGTGGCCACCTATGGGGCGGTACCGCTGGATGGCCACGCCCCTGCGGGGCTCGCCATGACGGTGAAGGGAGCCGGAAACCGGCCCTCTACAGCACCGGCCAGGGCCGTTGCGGGCCGCGGCGGTCCTCATAGGCCTTGGCCAGGCGCAGCACGCCGAGATCGTCGAAGCGGCGGCCGACGATCTGCAGCCCGATCGGCGCCCCGGCCCGGGTGTAGCCGCAGTTGATCGACACGGCCGGCTGCTCCGACATGTTCCAGACCACGGTGTAGCCGATGTGCTCGAACGGCTTGTCCGGGTCGTTCAGCGGCGAGGCGAGCTCCGCCGGGAAGCGCGCGACCGGTGCCGTCGGCGACAGCACGAAATCCAACGAGCCGAACAGCCTGGCGGCCGCTTTTCGCATCTCCATGGTGCGGTTGAAGCCGCGGATCACGGCGAGGCCGGAGCGCTGCGCCCCGGATTCCGCCCAGGCGCGGATATAGGGCAGGATCTTCGCCCGGCTCTCCTGCGGCAGCTTCTCGACATCATCCCAGGAGCGGGCCCGCCAGAAATCGTCGAGCCCGTCCAGCATCTCCCGCGTCAGGATCGCCGGCACCGGCTCGACCACCGCACCCTCTGCATCCAGCAGTCGGGCCGCCGCCTCCACCGCGTCGCGCACCTCCGGGTCCAGCGCCATGCCGGCGCCGATGTCCATCATCAGGCCGATGCGCAGCCCCTTCGGGTCGATCGCCAGGTCGGACCAGTCGATCTCCGCCGGCGGCAGGTTCATGCCGTCGCGCCCATCCGGCAGCGACAGCACCGACATGGCCAGCGCAGTGTCGGCCACGGTGCGGGTCATCGGCCCGGCGACGCGGCCGACATAGGGCGGGTCGATCGGGATCCGCCCCAGGCTGGGCTTCAGCCCGACGACGCCGCACCAGCCGGCCGGCAGGCGGACCGACCCGCCGATGTCGGTGCCGACATGGATCGGCCCGTAGCCGGCCGCAGCCGCCGCCCCGGCCCCGGCGCTGGAACCGCCCGGATTGGACGACAGGTCCCAGGGGTTGCGCGCCAGCTTGTGGAAGCTGGAGAGGCCGGAGGACAGCATGCCGTAATCCGGCATGGTGGTCTTGGCCAGGATGACGGCGCCGGATTCGCGCAGCCGGGCGGCCGGCGGCGCGTCCTCGGCCGCCGGCACCAGCGCCGTCGTGGCGGTGCCGACCGGCACCGCCACGCCCTTCGTCGCGATGTTCTCCTTGATCGTCACCGGCACGCCGTCAACCGGGCCGAGCGGCCGCCCCTCGGCCCAGCGCGCGGCCGAGGCCGAAGCGGCGGCGCGGGCGCCGGCCGGGTCGAGCGCCCACAGCGCCTGCAGCTTCGGCTCCCAGGCCTCGATCCGCTGCAGCACCGCCTCGGTCACCTCCACCGGAGACAGGCTGCGGTCGCGGTACCGGGCGACGAGATCGACGGCGGAGAGATCGGCAAGCGAGGTCATGCGTCACCGGCTGAGCAAGAAGACGGATGTCCCGTCCAGGTAAGCGGAAATCCGGCGCCCGGCCAAGCTTAATTGCCCGACATTTCCTGTCCGGGCGGAAGGAGCGCGCCGAAGCGCCGCTACCCCGCCTCCTCCTGGAACGCCTCCTCGCGCTTGCGGCGGATCGCCGGGCTGACCATCACCAGCAGCACGCCCACGGTCAGCAGCAGCAGCACGGCGCTGATCGGCCGGGTGACGAACACCGTGGCGTCGCCGCGCGCCAGCAGCATGGCGCGGCGCAGGTTCTCCTCCATCATCGGCCCCAGGATGAAGCCGAGCAGCAGCGGCGCCGGCTCGCATTCCAGCTTCACCAGGATGTACCCGACCAGGCCGAAGACCACCGTCAGGTAGACGTCGAAGACGTTGTTGTTGAGGCTGTAGACGCCGATGCAGCAGAACGCCAGGATCGCCGGGAACAGCAGGTGGTACGGCACCTTGAGCAGCCGCACCCAGATGCCGATCAGCGGCAGGTTCAGCACGATCAGGAAGAAGTTGCCGATCCACATCGAGGCGATCAGGCCCCAGAACAGGTCCGGCTGCTCGGTCATCACCATCGGGCCCGGCTGGATGCCCTTGATGATCATGGCGCCGACCATCAGCGCCATCACCGGCGTCGGCGGGATGCCGAGCGTCAGCATCGGGATGAAGGAGGTCTGGGCGCCGGCGTTGTTGGCCGATTCCGGCCCGGCCACGCCTTCGATCGCGCCCTTGCCGAAATCCTGCGGCCGGCGGGAGATCTTCTTCTCCAGCGAATAGGCGGCGAAGGAGGACAGGATCGAACCGCCGCCCGGCAGGATGCCGAGGACCGAGCCCAGCGCGGTGCCGCGCAGGATCGATGGGGTCATGCGGCGGAACTCCTGCCGCGTCGGCAGCAGCCCCGAGACCTTGCGCACCATGACGTCGCGCAGATGCTCGGCCTCGAGGTTGCGGATGATCTCGGCGATGCCGAACAGCCCCATCGAGATGGCGACGAAGTTGATGCCCTGCGACAGCTCCGGGATGCCGAAGGTGTAGCGCGGCGTGCCGGTCTCGACATCCTGCCCGACCATGCCGAGCAGCAGGCCGAGCGCGATCATGCCGAGCGCCTTCAGGACCGAGCCGTGCGCCAGGGCGACCGAGGCGACGAGGCCCAGGACCATCAGCGAGAAGTACTCCGCCGGTCCGAATTTGAGCGCGATGGCGGCCAAGGGAGGCGCGAACAGCGCGATCAGCAGGGTGGCGACGGTGCCGGCGAAGAAGGAGCCGATGCCGGCGGCGGCCAGGGCGGCGCCGGCCCGCCCCTGCTTGGCCATCTGGTAGCCGTCGATCGCCGTCACCACCGAGGCCGATTCGCCGGGCAGGTTGATCAGGATCGCCGTGGTCGAGCCGCCGTATTGCGAGCCGTAATAGATGCCGGCCAGCATGATCAGCGCCGCGATCGGCGGCAGCACGAAGGTGGCCGGCAGCAGCATGGCGATGGTCGCGGTCGGGCCGAGGCCCGGCAGCACCCCGACCAGCGTGCCGAGCAGCACCCCGACGAAGCAGTAGGCGAGGTTGGTCGGCGTGAAGGCGACGCCGAAGCCGAGGATCAGGTCGTGCAGCAGGTCCATGGTCGCCTCAGTTCCCGAACCAGCGGCCGAGGATGGGGATCGGCAGGCCGAGCCCCCAGACGAAGACGGCGACGCAGAAGGCGGTCAGGACCACCGCCGCCGCGGCCGCGACCGGCGGCCGGAACTTGACGCTGGCGGCGGCGCCGACGAAGACCACCACCAGCAGCGCGACCACCAGGCCGCCGCCGCGCAGCAGCAGGCCGAACAGCAGCATCGCCCCCAGCACGATCGCCCCGCCGCGCCAGGCCCACTGGCCGACGCCCTCGCCCTCCAGCACGAAGGATCGCACCAGGGTGATCAGCCCGATCAGGGCCAGGATCCCGGCCAGCACGGTCGGGAAGTACCCCGGCCCCATCTTGATGGCGCGGCCCATGGAATAACCTTGGGCGATCCAGCCGAAGCCGATCGCCAGGGCCAGGAAGATCAGCCCGGACCAGAAGTCCTTGGGATGACGGATGGAGAGGCGCATCGCGGCTCCTGGATCAGGGGATAGAATGGGATGCGCGAACTCAATCCGCGTAGACGCCAGCCGCCTTGATCACCGGCTCCCACTTGGCGATCTCGGCCTTGAGATGGGCGTCGAGCACGGCCGGGGTGGCCTGGTCGAGCGGCACCGGCTCGGTGCCGAGATCGGCGAAGCGGGCAATCACGTTCGGGTCCTGCAGCGCCTGCTTCAGCGCCGCCTTGAGCTTCTCGACCACCGGCTGCGGCGTGCCCTTGGGCGCGTAGAGCCCGTGCCAGATGCCGATCCTGAAGTTGGGCAGCCCGGCCTCGGTGGTGGTCGGCACGTCCGGCAGCGACGGCACGCGCTTGTCGGTGGTGACGGCGTAGACCTTGATCTTGCCGCCCTTGATCTGGCTGGTGGTGTTGGTGGTCTGGTCGCACATGAAGTCGAACACGCCGCCCAGCAGGTCGTTCATCGCCGGGCCGGTGCCCTTGTAGGCGACGGTGGTCAGCGGCGTGCCGATCGCATCCATGAACAGCATGCCGCAGAGATGCGAGGCCGAACCGACGCCGGCATTGGCGATGGTCACGTCGTCCTTGTGCGACTTGGCATATTCCACCAGCTCCTGCATCGACTTCGCCTCGAAGTCGCCGCGGGCGACGAAGGTCATCGGCACGTCGGTGACCAGGCCGATGCCGGCGAAGGCCTCGCCCGGCTTGTAGTCGAGGTTGCGGTACAGCGTGGCGCTGGTGGCCTGGCCGATATGGTGCAGCAGCAGGGTGTAGCCGTCGGCTTCGGCCTTGGCGACGCGGGAGGCGCCGATGGTGCCGCCGGCGCCGCCGACATTCTCGACGATCACCTGCTGGCCGAGCGTCTTGCTCATCGGCTCGGCGATCAGCCGCGCCACCGTGTCGGTCGGCCCGCCGGCGGCGAAGGGCACGACCATGGTGATGACGCGGTTCGGATAATCCTGGGCTGCGGTCGGCAGGGCAAAGGCAACGGCCGTGGCGGCAAGCATGCCGAGGCCGATCCGGCGGCTGAAACTCATAGACGTGACCCCCTTCATGTTCGTCAGTCCCGGCCGATTCCCGTCGGCCGTCATTTTTAGGCAATCTAACCTGTCCTTCCCGGATGGCACAGTTGCTTTTCCGGGCCCTGGCGCCAGGGCTGGGGCCGTGCGAGTGTCGGACCATGCTGCGCCCGAATTTCTACGTCCATCCGTCGCTCGACCGCGCCGGCCGCTTCCGCCGCGACGCCGAGTGGATCGCCCGCATCACCGTCAGCGAGCACACCCGGATCCTGCCGGTGTGGCAGGGCCGCAACCTGATCGCCGGGCCGCCGGAGGCACCGCACGTCGCGATGGTGCCGGCGACCGAGGCGTGGTGGCGCAGCGCCGCGGCCGAGACGGTGATGCTCGGCATCGACGGCGACGTCACCTATCTCGCGGTCGATGTCAGTGGCGTCGCCGACCCGGCCGCCGACCCGGTGCTGGCCGGGATGGGCAGCTTCCTCGATCTGCGTGCCGTCGGCCCGCTGCTGCCGCATGACGAGGGCGCCCTGCTGGCCTATGCCCGCGGCATGGTGTGGTGGCATTCGCGCCACCGCTTCTGCGGCGTCTGCGGCAGCCCCACGGCCAGCAGCGACGCCGGCCACCGCCGCGACTGCACCAATCCGGACTGCCGCACCCAGCATTTCCCGCGCACCGACCCGGCGGTGATCATGCTGATCCATGACGGCGACCGGGTGCTGCTGGGCCGCCAGAAGGTGTGGCCGCCCGGCATGCATTCGGTGCTGGCCGGGTTCCTCGAGCCGGGCGAGAGCCTGGAGGATGCGGTGAAGCGCGAGGTGCTGGAGGAAGCCGGCATCCGGGTCGACGACGTCCGCTACCACTCCAGCCAGCCCTGGCCGTTCCCGCAGTCGCTGATGGTCGGCTTCACCGGCCGCGCCGTGACCGCCGAGCTGCAGGTCGACCAGGACGAGCTGGAATCGGCCGCTTGGTTCGAGCGCAACTGGCTGCGCCGCCATGTCGACGACGAATCGTTCCGCCTGCCCCGCCGCGACAGCATCGCCCGGCGCCTGCTGGAGGACTGGCTGGCGGAGGGGTGAGCATCGGCCAAGACGTCGCCACGGCTTGTCTGGACTAACGGATAGACCATCTTTCATGCATGTCCACACCGCCCGATCGATGGGAGGGAACCATGCAGATCTCCGTCAGCGAGGCGAAGGCCCAGCTCACCGAGTTGGTGCGCCGTGCGGAGGCTGGTGAGGAGGTCGTCCTGACCCGGTTCGGCCAGCCCGTGGCTCGCCTGGTGCCGGAGGCCAGAAAGCCGACATTGGCCGAGCGGAAGGCCATCATCGCGGAGATCATGGCATCGGCTGGTCAGGCGAGCCCCGGTCCCTCCGCTGCCCGCAGCCAGGACTTCCTCTACGACGACGCCGGCCTGCCCAAGTGATCATCGTCGACACCTCGGCGCTGATGGCCATCATCATGAAGGAGCCCGAGGCTCAGCGCTGTGCAGCGGTCCTGGGGTCCGAACCGGATCTCGCCATATCGGCCGGCACCGTAGCGGAAGCCATGATCGTCGCCGGCGGGCGTCAGCTTGCCCGCGATATGGAGCGGCTGATCACCGAGACCGGTATGGAGATCGCGCCCGTCACCCCTGCCCTGTCCTGGCGGGTGGCAGAAGCCTATGCCCGTTGGGGCAAGGGATATCATCGAGCCGGCCTCAATTTCGGCGATTGCTTCGCCTATGCGGAGGCCAAGGCACGCTCTTGTCCGCTGCTCTTTGTCGGCGAGGATTTCAAGCAGACCGATCTGGCGAGCGCACTCAGCCCATGAGTTCCCCGTCACTCGTCGGCGGCGATCTGGCTCGGGTCGCGGCGGAAGGGGTGGGCCGGGTAGACGCCGAGCAGGTGGAAGTTCCGGGTGAAGAACTGCAGCTCCTCCAGCGCGAAGCGCAGCGCCTGGTCGTCCGGATGGCCTTCGACATCGGCATAGAACTGGGTCTGGCTGAACCGGCCGCCCAGCATGTAGCTCTCGAGCTTGGTGATGTTGACGCCATTGGTGGCGAAGCCGCCCAGCGCCTTGTAGAGGGCGGCCGGCACCGACCGCACCTCGAACACGAAGCTTGTCATCACCGGGCCGTTGTTCGGCTTCGGCCGCACCGGGTCGCGCGACAGCACGACGAAGCGGGTGGTGTTGTGCTCCGCATCCTCGATGTCGCGGGCCAGGATCTCCAGCGTGTAGATCTCGGCCGCCAGCCGGCTCGAGATGGCGGCGATGGCGGGGTCGCCGCGCTCGGCCACCATGCGCGCGGCGCCGGCGGTGTCGGCATGGTTGACCGGCTTCAGCCCGCGGGCCCGCAGCCACTGCCGGCACTGGCCCAGCGCCTGGACATGGCTGTGCACCTCATGGATATCCGCCAGCTTCGCGCCGGGCACCGCCACCAGCTGGTGGTTCACCCGCAGGAAGTGCTCGCCGACGATGTGCAGGCCCGATTCCGGCAGCAGGTGGTGCATGTCGGCGACCCGGCCGGCGATCGAGTTCTCGATCGGGATCATGCCGAGATCGGCCCGGCCGTCATGCACGGCCGCCAGCGCGTCCTCGAAGGACGGGCACGGCACCGTCTCCGCATCCGGGAAGGCCTGGCGCGACGCCATGTCGGAATTGGCCCCGGCCCAACCCTGGAACGAGATCCTCTTGGCACGGGTCATCGCACGGCTCCGCCAGTCGACAGAGGGGCCGCGAGCAGGCGCCGGGCGCGCTCCAGCTCCTCCTGGGTGTCGACGCCGAGCGGCACGGTGTCGACGATGGCGACATCGATCCGCATGCCGGCGGTCAGCGCCCGCAGCTGCTCCAGCTTCTCGCGCCGCTCCAGCGCCGCGGGCGGCAGCGTCACATAGCGTTCCAGCGCCGCCCGGCGATAGGCGTAGAGCCCGATATGGTGCAGGAGCGGCCCCTCGCCCGACGGCGCCGTGGTGCGGGTGAAGTAGAAGGCCCGGCCGGTCCGCGCCCCCTCCTCCCGCTCGACGATCGCCTTGACGATGGCGGGGTTGGTCTTCTCCTCCTCGCGCACGATCACCGCGGCCAGCGTGCCGATATCCACATCCGGATCGTCGAGCAGCGCCACCGCGGCCCGCGGCAAGGCCGGATCCAGCGTCGGCAGGTCGCCCTGGACGTTGACCACGATGTCGTGCCGGCCGTCCGGATCGACGCTGCGCAGCGCCTGGGCGATGCGGTCGGAACCCGAGGGCAGGTCCGGGTCGGTCAGCACCGCCGTGCCGCCGGCCGCCTCGATCGCATCGGCGATCGGCCGGTCGCCGCAGGCGACGACCACCGGGCCGAGGCCAGCCGCGACCGAGCGGCGCCAGACATGGACGATCATCGGCTCGCCGTGGATGTCGGCCAGCGGCTTGTCCGGCAGGCGGGTCGCGGCCAAGCGCGCGGGAATGACGACGATGGGGTTGGACGCGGTCATGATGCCGCGTCATCCTCCGTTGCCGCGACGGCGTCAAGACCGGCCAGACGCGACGAGGCTGGAGCCGGCCTGCGCGGCCGTCCTCCGCGGCGGCGGCAAAGGGTGTCGCAGCCGGACATCGCCCCTTGCCAGACCGATTGCAACGCCTCTACAAGACCCGCGGGCCCGCACGGTCGAATCGAGTCGTGCGTCCGGGGAGGTTGCCGTCGCGCTTCGAGGTGAGATCCGGCATGGAATTCAATAAAATATTCGCTGCTGTCCTGCTGGCCGGCATCATCGGAATGGCGACCGGCATCGTGGCCGACATCCTGGTCTCGCCGGAGCCGCTGAAGGAAAACGCATTCAAGGTCGACACCAGCGCGGTCGCCACCGCGCCGGCGCCCGGCGCGGAGCAGGCCGGGCCGTCGATCCCGCCGATCGCGCCGTTGCTGGCCGCCGCCGACCCGGCCAAGGGCCAGGCTCTGTCGAAGGCCTGCACCGCCTGCCATACCTTCGAGAAGGGCGGCGCCAACAAGGTCGGGCCGAACCAGTGGAACCTGGTCGACGCGCCGATGGGCCACAAGGAAGACTTCAACTACTCGGCCGCGATCAAGAAGAAGCACGAGGAAGGCGCGCACTGGACCTATGAGGAGCTGAACGAGTTCCTGGCCGGCCCGAAGGCGCATCTCCCCGGCACGACCATGACCTATGCCGGCATGAAGAGCGAGAAGGACCGCGCCGACCTGATCGCCTGGCTGCGCACCAACGCCGACACGCCCGCGCCGCTGCCGAGCCCGGATGCCGCCCCCGCCGGGGGCACGCCCCCCGCGGGCGGCGCCCCCCCGGCGGGCGGCGAGACGCCGGCCGGCGGGTCGGAGCAGGCGCCGAAGAGCGGCGGCTGATCGCCGCAGCCTTCCAGCTTCCGGAGCGGGACCGCCAAAAGCGGTCCCGTTTCCATTTATGTTTGGCTTTATTCCGCGCCGTGGGATTCCCTAGACTCCGCCCATCGACCGGCGCCACGGCGGCGCCGGATGTCCGGCCCGGGAGCCTCATGCGCATCGTCACCGCCCTCCTGCTCGCCCTCGCCCTCGCCCTCGCGGCCCCGGCCGTCGTTCGCGCGGAGGAGCCGGCGGCGAGCCATGCCCTGGCCCTGTTCGGGCAGCCGAAATACCCGGCTGGATTCACCCATTTCGACTATGCCGACCCGGACGCGCCGAAGGGTGGCAGCCTGGTGCTGAGCACGGTCGGCACCTTCGACACGCTGAACGTGATCCCGATCGGCACGCCGCCGCGCTCGCTGGGGCTGCTCTATGATTCGCTGATGGTGGAGAGCCAGGACGAATCCGGGGTCTATTACGGCCTGCTGGCGGAGAGCGTGACGGTGCCGGACGACGTCTCCTGGGCGATTTTCGCGCTGCGGCCGGAGGCGCGCTGGCACGACGGCGTGCCGGTGACGGCCGAGGACGTGGTGTGGAGCTGGGAGACGGTGCGCGACAAGGCCGAGCCATTCCTGAAGTCCTTCTTCCGCGACGTGACCGGCGCCGAGGCGCTGGACGACCACCGGGTGCGCTTCACCTTCGCCAGCCGCAACACCCGCAAGGCGGTCGGCCAGGTGGCGAACTCGCTGCCGATCCTCCCCAAGCACTGGTGGACCGCGAACGGCCGGGACGTCAGCCAGAACACGGTCGAGCCGCCGCTCGGCAGCGGACCGTACCGGATCGCGTCGGTCGATCCCGGCCGGACGCTCGCCTGGGAGCGCGTGCCCGACTATTGGGGCCGCGACCTGCCGGCAAGCCGCGGCCAGTGGAATTTCGACCGCATCCGCTACGACTACTACCGCGACCGCGACGCCGAGTTCGAGGCGTTCAAGGGCGGCAACTCCGACTTCCGGCAGGAGTTCACCTCGCTGTTCTGGGCCACCGGCTACGACATCCCGGCGGTGCGCGACGGCCGCCTCATCCGCGCCGAAATCGCCAGCGAGGATCCCCGCGGCATGCAGGGATACTTCTTCAATCTGCGCCGCGCCCCGTTCTCCGACCCCAAGGTGCGCGAGGCGTTGGCTTGGCTGTACGATTTCGAATGGGTGAACAAGACCCTGTTCTTCGGCCTGTACGAGCGGCTGACCAGCTATTTCAACGCCGAGGGCTTCCGCTCCTCCGGCGTGCCGGAGGGCGAGGAACGGGCGCTGCTGGAGCCGTTCCGCGGCCAGGTGCCGGATGCGCTGTTCGACACCCCGTTCACGCTGCCGACGACCGACGGCAGCGGCAATATGCGCGACAACATCCGCACCGCGCTGCGTCTCTTGAAGGAGGCGGGGTGGGAGCAGCGCGACGGCGTGATGACCAACATCGCCACCGGCGAGCCGATGCGGTTCGAGATCCTCGACGACACGCCCCAGCTCGAGCGGGTGACCCAGCCCTTCATCGACCGGCTGCGGCAGATCGGCATTCAGGCGAGCCTGCGCATTGTCGACGCGGCGCAGTTCCAGCAGCGTTATCAGCGCTTCGATTTCGACGTCACCATCTTCGCCTACACCTTCTACCCGCCGCCGGGCAGCGAGCTGCGCAGCTATTTCGGCTCGGAGGCGGCGGGAATCGAGGGCTCGGGCAACCTCATGGGCATCCGCAACCCGGCGGTGGACGCGCTGATCGACAAGGTCGTGGCCGCCCGCGACCTGTCGTCGCTGCAGGTTGCGACCCGCGCGCTGGATCGTGTGCTGTTGTGGAACCGCTACCTGATCCCGCATTGGGGCAAGAGCGACGCCTGGGTGGCCTACTGGAACCGCTTCGGCCAGCCGAAGACGCAGCCGTCGCATCGCTTCGGCGACCCCAATGGGATCGCGTTCCCCTCGACCTGGTGGATCGATCCGGCGAAAGATGCGGCGCTGAACCGGGCTAGTCGATGAAGAGCATGCTGACGCGACGTGAATTCGGCCGGATGGCCCTGGCGACGGGCTTCGCCGCTCCACTCCTGGGTGGCGTCCCTGCCCTGGCGCGGCCCAAGCTGGCGGCGGGTGCGGGCAACCTGACGACGCTGAAGAGCTTCGCGGAGTTCGGCGACCCGATCTATCCGGCGGATTTCACGCAATTCAAATACGTCGACCCGGCGGCGCCGAAGGGCGGGACCATCCGCCTCGCCGCGATCGGGACCTTCGAGCGCCTGGACACCATCCGCGTCGGCGGCGACTGGGCCGCGGGCATCGGCAACATCCTGAGCAGCCTGATGACCGGCTCGGGCGACGAGCTGTCCAGCTACTATCCGATGATCGCCGAAAGTGTCGCCGTCCCGGATGACCTGTCCCATGCCGTGTTCACCCTGGATCCCCGGGCGACATGGCAGGACGGCACACCGATCCTGGCCGATGATTTCGTCTTCGCCTTCGACTTCATCAAGGCGAATGCGCGCCCGCTGCTGAAGCAGTTCTGGGTCGATATCGAGAAGGCGACGCTGGTGTCGGAACGCCAGGTCCGCTTCGACTTCGCCACCCGGGACAACTGGCGGACCCTCGGCAAGGTCTGCGGCTTCGGCCCGATGCCGAAGCGGTGGTGGGAGGCGTCTGGCCGCGACATCGCCAAATCCTATATCGAGCCGGTGCTGTCCGAGGGGCCGTACCGGATCACCAAGGTCGAGCCGGGCCGCAGCATCACCTATGAACGCATCGACGATTGGTGGGCGAAGGACCTGCCGGTCAATGTAGGCCAGAACAACGCCGATCGGATCACCTACACCTATTATCGCGACCAGGACGTGATGTTCGAGGCTTTCATGGCCGGCGAATTCGACTTCTGGGCCGAGAACAGCGCCAAGCGCTGGGCCACGGAGTACGAGCGGGACGTCGTCAAATCGGGCCGGGTCCAGAAGCTGCTGCTGCCCGACAACACACCGAGCGGCTTCGTCGGCTTCGTCTTCAACACGCGACGTCCGATCTTCCAGGATGCGCGGGTCCGAGAGGCGATCGCGCTGCTCTACGACTTCGAGTGGACGAACCGGAACCTCTTTTACGGCCAGTATGTCCGGGCGAAGAGCTACTTCCCGAACTCGGACTACGGCACCACGGATGTCCCGCTGCCGGAGGGCGAGGAGAAGGCGATCCTGGAGCGCTTCCGCGACCGGATCCCGGCGGAGACCTTCACCACCCCCTTCGCGGTGTCCGAGACCGACGGGTCCGGCCAGATTCGGCCGCAGCTGCGCGAGGCTTGGCGCCTGCTTAAGGAGACCGGCTGGGAGATCCGGAACGGCACCCTGACCAATGTGGCGACAGGCCAGCCCTTCCGGTTCGAGTATCTCCAAGCCGATGGTGACGGCGGCGTGCTGCGGATGGTCGAGCCCTTCTTGGCCAACCTGGCGCGGGCCGGGATCAAGGCCGAGATCCGCGTCGCGGACACGCCGCAGTACCAGCGCCGCGTGCAGGATTTCGACTACGACATGATCTATATCGCGGCGAACTTCTTCCCGCCGCCCGGCCCGGAGATGGAGAGTTATTTCATGTCGACCACGGCCGGCCAACAGGACAGCGGCAACTGGGCCGGGATCAAGGATCCGGTCGTCGATGCGCTGGTCAAGGAGATCATCGCCGAGCACGAGGATCTCGACAGGATCAAGGCCACCACCCGGGCGCTCGACCGGGTGCTGCTGCGCGGCCACTACATCATCCCGTCCTATTATCTGAACAAGACCCGCCTCGCCTTCTGGGACAAGTTCGCTCGGCCGGAGACGCCGCCCTATTACGGCACCGGCTTCCCCGACGCGTGGTGGATCGATCCGGCGAAGGATGCAGCGTCGAAGCGCGGACAGGGATGAGGAGCCAGCGATGAGGGATCCGAGAGTCACCCGCCGGCAGTTCACGTTGGGCTCGATGCTCGCCGCGGCGGCCCAGGTCATGCCCTGGCCCCGCGCCTTCGCCCAGGCTCCCGCTGGCCGGCCCGGATACAAGCCGCCGAGCCATTTCCTGTCGCTGCTGGGCCGCCTCGCTCAATATCCCGCCAACTTCGCGCATTGGGATTATGTGAACCCGGATGCGCCCAGGGGCGGCCAGTTGATCCTCGGCACGCTCGGGACCTTCGACACGCTCAACGACTATTCGGCGCTCGGCACAGGGACCAGGCTCGTCATGAGCGCGCTGTACGAGGCCCTGATCTCCTCCAATCTCGACGAGCTCGCGGTCGAATACGCCAATCTCGCCGAAAGCGTCGAGGAGTCGGAGGACAAGCTCTCGCTGATCTGCCGGCTGCGGGACGGCCCGCATTTCCACGACGGCAAGCCGATCACAACGGACGACATCCTGTTCACCCACGAGACCTTCCGCGAGAAGGCGGCCCCCTACTTCAAGGCGACCTATTACGAGTATCTCGACCGGATCGACGTACTGGACGACCGCACCGTCCGCTTCACCGCCAAGGACCTGTCGAACCCCGAGCTTCTGATGGGCGTTGCCGGAATGCCCATCCTGCCGAAGCACTGGTGGTCGACCCGCGACTTCAGCGCGCCGATCCTGGAGCCGATGCTGGGCAGCGGCCGGCGGCGCCTCAAGGCCGTCGACCCCGGCCGCTCCTTCACGCTGGAGCGCGTCGAGGACTATTGGGGGAAGGATCTGCCGCAGAATGTCGGGACGGGGAATTTCGACCAGATCACCTACCAGTATTATCGCGACTTCAACGTCCTCTACGAGGCGCTGAAGGCAGGCGAGTTCGATTTCATGAGCATCACCTCGCCGCAGGAATGGACCACCGGCTTCAGCAGCCTGCCGGCCTTGAGGACCGGCGCCTTCAAGAAGGAGGAGTTCCCGTCCGAGGCACCGGAATCCTATGGGATGCTGATCTTCAACCTGCGCCGGCCGTTATTGTCGGATGTCCGTGTCCGCCGGGCGCTCAACTTCCTGTACGATTTCGAGACGACGCAGAAGACCAGCTATTACGGGCTTTACCAGAGGGCGCAGGGACATTTTCCCAACACCGAGTTCATGTTCGAGGGTCTACCCCAGGGCCGTGAGCTGGAGATCCTCGAGAAGTACCGGGGCCGCATCCCCGACGAGATCTTCACCACAGAGTTCCGCCAGCCGACCACCGACGGCAATGGCAACATCCGGTCGAACATGCGGGCCGCCCTCGACCTGCTGAAGCAGGCGGGGTGGGAGCTGCGTGACAACCGGCTGACCAATATCGCTACCGGCGATGTTGCCTCGATCGAGATGATCTTCTTCGATTCCGAGATGGAGAAGACGATCCTGCCGTTCACGCAGAACCTGCGGCGCATCGGCATCCAGGCGACGCCAAGGCTGCTGGATGTTCCCCAGTTCCAGACGCGGATGCACGAGTTCGAGTTCGACATCCTGCCCGGCTTCATGCCGCCCGCTTACCCGCCTGGCGCGGAGCAGAAGTCCCGCTGGCATTCGCTCTATGCCGACCAAAAAGGCGGGCTCAACATCCAGGGGACCCGCGATCCCGTCGTCGACGAGATGGTCGATTACCTGGTCGCTACGAACGAGTGGGATGAACGGGGTGCGGCCAGCAGGGCGTTCAACCGCTACATCACCTGGCAGTTCTATTCTATCATGCTGTATTACGATCCGGTCGACCGGATCGGGTACTGGGACATCTTCGGCAGGCCGGACAAGCGGCCCAAGATGAATCTCGGCTTCGCCACCTGGTGGTACAGCGAGCACAACCCGCAAGCCCTGAGGGGACGGCGCCGGTGATCATCAGCCCTTGTCATTTACCTCGGCCCGCATCGCCAGGTCGGGAGGCCGAGGCGTGCTAGCCTATATCATCCGGCGCCTGCTGCTGATCATCCCGACCCTGTTCGGGATCATGGTCATCAATTTCGTCATCGTGCAGTTCGCGCCCGGCGGCCCGGTCGAGCAGATGATCGCGCAGATCCAGGGCACCGCCACCGACGCGACCAGCCGGATCAGCGGCGGGGGCGGCGACTTCAACCGAGCGGCCGATAATTCCCAGCTCGGCGGCAGCGCCATCACCAGCAAGTATCGCGGCGCCCAGGGGCTGGACCCGCGCTTCATCGCCGAGATCGAGAAGCAGTTCGGCTTCGACAAGCCGCCGATCGAACGCTTCTGGATAATGATCCGCGATTATCTGAACTTCGATTTCGGGCGCAGCTACTTCAAGAGCGCGCGGGTGGTCGACCTCATCGTGTCCAAGCTGCCGGTGTCGATCTCGCTGGGGCTGTGGACCACGCTGCTGGTCTATCTGATCTCGATCCCGCTCGGCATCCGCAAGGCGGTCAGGGATGGATCGCGCTTCGACATCTGGACCTCCGGCGTGGTCGTCGTCGGCTATGCGATCCCCAGCTTCCTGTTCGCCATGCTGCTGATCGTGACCTTCGCCGGCGGCCGCTACTTCGCCTGGTTCCCGCTGCGCGGCCTGACATCCGACGGCTGGGCCCTGATGCCCTGGTACCAGCAGATCCTGGACTATCTCTGGCACATGGTGCTGCCGATCACGGCCATGGTGATCAGCGGCTTCGCCACCCTGACCATGCTGACCAAGAACTCGTTCCTCGACGAGATCGGCAAGATGTATGTGCTGACGGCACGGGCCAAGGGCCTGACCGAGCGGCGCGTGCTGTACGGCCACATCTTCCGCAACGCCATGCTGATCGTCATCGCCGGCTTCCCCGCCGCCTTCATCGGCGTGCTGTTCACCGGGTCGCTGTTCATCGAGGTGATCTTCTCGCTCGACGGGCTCGGCCTGCTCGGCTACGAGGCGGCGATCCAGCGCGACTATCCGGTGGTGTTCGCCACGCTCTACGTCTTCACCCTGCTCGGCCTGGTGATGAAGCTGGTGCAGGACGTGACCTATACCCTGATCGATCCGCGGATCGACTTCGAGGCCCGCAATGTCTGAGGCGGCATTGCCCCGGGCCCAGGACTTCGCCCATCCGCGCTTCTTCGGCTTCCGCATCCGGCCGATCACCGCCCGCCGCATCGCCAACTTCCGCGCCAACCGCCGCGGGCTGATCGCGCTGTACCTGTTCCTGGCCGTCTTCCTGGTCACCCTGTTCGCCGAGTTCATCGCCAACGACCGGCCGCTGCTGGTCAAGTATGACGGCCACTACTACGTGCCGGTCCTGGCCACGTATCCGGAGACGGCGTTCGGCGGCGAGTTCGAGACCGAGGCGGATTACCGCGACCCCTTCGTGCGCGAGCTGATCAGCGCCAAGGGCTGGGCGGTCTGGCCGCTGATCCCGTTCTCCTACCGCACCATCAACTACGACCTGGACCAGCCCGCCCCCTCGCCGCCCTCGGCCACGAACTGGCTCGGCACCGACGACCAGGGCCGCGACGTGCTGGCCCGGCTGATCTACGGCCTGCGCATCTCGATCCTGTTCGGCCTGACCCTGACCGCGATCGCGTCCGTCATCGGCGTCTTCGCCGGCGCGATCCAGGGCTACTTCGCCGGCTGGACCGACCTGGTCTTCCAGCGGGTGATCGAGATCTGGTCCGGCATGCCGCAGCTGTACCTGCTGATCATCATGTCGTCCTTCTTCGTGCCGGGTTTCTGGACGCTGCTGTTCATCATGCTGCTGTTCGAGTGGATGAGCCTGGTCGGAGTGGTGCGGGCGGAGTTCCTGCGCGCCCGCAACCTGGACTATGTCCGCGCCGCCCGGGCGCTGGGCCAGCCGGACCGGGTGATCATGTGGAAGCACGTGCTGCCCAACGCCGTGGTCGCCACCATCACCTTCCTGCCCTTCAACCTGACCGGCAGCATCGGCCTGCTGACCGGCCTCGACTTCCTCGGACTCGGCCTGCCGCCCGGCTCCGCCTCGCTCGGCGAGCTGGTCAGCCAGGGCAAGGCCAACCTGCAGGCGCCGTGGCTCGGCTTCACCGCCTTCTTCTCGCTGGCCATCCTGCTCAGCCTCCTCGTCTTCATGGGCGAGGCGCTGCGCGACGCCTTCGACCCGCGCAAGACCCTGGCGGCCGGCCGCACCTCCGCCACCGATCCCGTGACCGATCCCAAGGCCCAGACGCCATGACCCAGACTTCGACCTCCGGCGAAAGGCTGCTCGAGATCCGCGACCTGGCGGTGGAGTTCCGGGTGCCCGGCGGCGCGGTGCCGGCGGTGAAGGGCGTGTCGCTGCATCTCGACCGCGGCGAGACCCTGGCGCTGGTCGGCGAGAGCGGATCCGGCAAGTCGGTCACCGCCCTGTCGGTGCTGCAGCTGCTGCCCTATCCCAGCGCCCGGCACCCCAAGGGCAGCATCCGCTATCGCGGCCAGGAGCTGCTGGGCGCGCCGGAGAAGGTGCTGCGCGAGGTCCGCGGCAACAAGATCGCCATGGTGTTC
The DNA here is from genome assembly GCF_042743185.1 of Inquilinus sp. NPDC058860. Classification (NCBI taxonomy): domain Bacteria; kingdom Pseudomonadati; phylum Pseudomonadota; class Alphaproteobacteria; order Rhodospirillales; family Rhodospirillaceae; genus Inquilinus; species Inquilinus sp. NPDC058860. Next base: position 54,074 of record NZ_JBHYMS010000006.1, read on the forward strand.
CAGGAGCCGATGACCTCCCTGAACCCGCTGCACACGATCGAGAAGCAGGTCGGCGAGGTGCTGTCGGTGCACAAGGGCATGGGCAAGGCCCAGTCCCGCGCCCGGGTGCTGGAGCTGCTGCGCCTGGTCGGGCTGCCGAACCCGGAGCAGCGGCTGAACGCGTATCCGCATGAGCTGTCGGGCGGCCAGCGCCAGCGGGTGATGATCGCCATGGCGCTGGCGAACGAGCCGGACATCCTGATCGCCGACGAGCCGACCACCGCGCTGGACGTCACCATCCAGGCCCAGATCCTGGAGCTGATGCAGAGCCTGCAGCGCCGCTTCGGCATGGCGCTGCTCCTGATCACCCACGACCTGGGCGTGGTCCGCAAGATGGCGGACCGGGTCTGCGTCATGAACAAGGGCGAGATCGTCGAGGCGGGCGAGACCGAGGCTGTGTTCACCGCGCCCCAGCACCCCTACACCCAGCGCCTGCTGGCCTCCGAGCCCAAGGGCGACCCGGCGCCGCCCCCGGCCGACGCCCGCGCCGTGGTCTCGGCCAGCGAGATCAAGGTCTGGTTCCCGATCAAGGCCGGCGTGCTGCGCCGCACGGTCGACCATGTGAAGGCGGTGGACGGCATCGACGTCACCGTGCGCGAGGGTCACACGGTCGGGGTGGTCGGCGAGAGCGGATCGGGCAAGACCACGCTCGGCCTCGCCCTGCTGCGCCTGATCTCCAGCCAGGGGTCGATCCGCTACGGCGAACGGGAGCTGCAGGGCCTGCAGTTCCGCGACATGCGACCGCTGCGGCGGGAGATGCAGGTCGTCTTCCAGGACCCCTACGGCTCGCTCAGCCCGCGCATGTCGATCTCCGAGATCATCGAGGAAGGGCTGCAGGTGCACCGCATCGGCGGCTCCTCGGCCGAGCGCGAGCGCATGATCGTGGCGGCGCTGGAGGAGGTCGGGCTCGACCCCGCCAGCCGGCACCGCTACCCGCACGAATTCTCCGGCGGCCAGCGCCAGCGCGTCGCCATCGCCCGGGCCATGGTGCTGAAGCCGAAATTCGTGGTGCTGGACGAGCCGACCTCGGCCCTCGACATGTCGGTGCAGGCCCAGATCGTCGACCTGCTGCGCGGGCTGCAGGAGAAGCACCGCCTGGCCTATCTGTTCATCAGCCACGACCTGAAGGTGGTCCGCGCCCTGTCGGACGAGGTGATCGTGATGAAGAACGGCAAGGTGGTCGAGCACGGCTCGGCGGCGCAGATCTTCGAGGCGCCGCAGCACCCCTACACCCAGGCGCTGCTGAAGGCCGCGCTGGAGCTCAAGGCGGCGGACGCGGCGGAGATCACGATCTGAGATCGGCTTCTCTGGCGGCCGGTCAGTTCCGGCGCGGCGGGAGCCTGATGCCGGGATTGGTCGCGCCGACATCGTCTCTGTGGACGCCGTCGATCCAGTCGCTCAGCTGCGCGATCGTGGTCGGGTTCCAGTCGTAGGCGCGGACCTCGGTGTCGACGAGGTAGCTGTCGTCGTCGATATTTACCATCATCCCGTAGGTCCGCTCCGACAGCTCCCGCAGCATGTCGTTGGGCAGCGCCTCCTCGTTGTAGAGGATGTAGTCGAAGAACTCCTGCTTCTCCGCCGGCGTGTCGTAGCCGCGGTACTCGGCCAGCTGCTCGAGCAGCGGGAACAGCGGCCGGCCCGTCGCCTCGTCGGAGGTGCCGAAATCGTCTCGCCCCTCGGCCAGGATCTCGGCACGCTCGGGGTCCACCGGCGGGTCCAGATTCGCCAGGATTGCTCGCGTGTCCCCTTCGAAATACTCGCGCTGCCTCTCGTTGGACTGCCAGTGCAGGATGCTGGCGCCGGCCAGCCAGACCCCGGCGGCGATCCATCCCACCGGCCCGGCCCAGGACGTGCTCGCGAACGCGACCGTGGCGACGGATGCGAGGCCCATCGAGGTCCAGACGGCTCCTCCAAGGACGTTGCCGTTCGAGAATTCGACGCTCGCCGTCCAGGCGGCGACCCCCACGGTGAGGACCGAGGACGCGGTGCCCAGGGTGCGATAGATCCCCGGCCCGTTGACGTAGCCGAACCGGGTCATACGGTCCAGCCGTCCGCCCTGGTTGAACAGGCTGGGCAACCCGGTGGCCGGCCGGACATGCCGCCCCTGCGGGATCAGGAAGCTCTGGATGCCGGCCGCGGCTCCCCGCGACACGTCCATGCCGGCCAGCAGGCCGAAGACCGCCGCCCAGGCCCTGTCGTCGGGACGGTCGGAGGTCGCGAATTCGCGGACACCCCAGATGTTCAGCGCGCCGCTGATCCCCGCCGCGGGAATCGCCGCGGCCCGGCGGCCCAGCAGCCCATCCCGCGGCTCTGCCTCGCCAGTGGCGCCGCCGTTCGCGCGATTGGCGACGGCCTGCGCGATCGGCGACGACGGCGCCAGCACGGTGGAGACGAGCAGGCTCGAATTCTTGATCTCGCGCGACACGAAGCCGCCGCTGGGGCCGTTGGGCTGGCTGTTCTCCAGCATCTCCAGCGTCATCAGCAGCGCCGCCCCCTGCACCGGCTTGTCGCGCAGGGCGTCCAGCGCTTCCGTCCGGTCCTTGCCCTTCAGACCGTCGAGCACCTCCTGCACGGTGGGCGGCAGCGAGGTCATCCCGGGCGGCAGCTCGATGATGTCCGCATCCGGGTCGTCGAGCTGCCGCTGGATCCGGTCGTAGGTGTCCAGCGCATCTCCGAACACGGCGTCGAACTCGGTGTCGGAGATGTCGCGATACAGCGTCGCGTATTGCTGGAATTCGGGTGAATCCTGCAGCTGTCGCTCCACTTCCGCCAAGGTGAGGGGCTCCGGCGACGCCGACATTCCGCCCATCGCGACCTGGACCATCGGCGGCGGGGCATCATCGCCGTCGTCCTTGTCGCCGACGAGAAGGTGGCGCAGTTCCCCATGAGCCTCCGTCAGGCGCTCATAGCCGTCCAGGTCCTCGCCTTCCAGGTGCCGCAGGGAGTCCGGCAGCGCCTCCAGGACTGCGTCCGTCGACATGGCGCCGGCGAACAGCCGCTCGAAGTTGGCGACCTGCTCCGGATTGTCCTCCAGCTTGCCGTTCTGGACGGTCTGGATGGCGCCGGCGAGCTCCTCATCGTCCCGCAGCCCTTCCAGATAGCTGCCGGCCCATTGCGGGTCACCGATCAGGCGCCCATATTCCTCGGTCGCCTCCCGCGCCTCCGGGGTCAGGTTTTCGACGCCGGACGCCACGGTGTGGAGCATGGCATCGGCCGCGTCGGCCCAGCCATCCTCCGCATAATGCGCCGCCATGGCGACCGCCAGGGTCGCGCCGTCGCCGTGGCTGATGCTGTCGGCAATGGCGGTGCGCAGCACGATGTCCCCGCCCCATGCCGTGGGCGACTCCCGATCGAAGCCGCCGGTGTTCGCATCGGCCATCAGTGCCGCGAGACGCGAGACGCCCTCGCTGATCTGCATGCGGCCGTCATCGTCGACGGGGGCGGAGGCGCCCGCCTGCGTCGCGACGACGTTCAGGTTGCCGATCAGCTCCTCCGCCTCGTCCGAGAGGCCTCCGTTGGAAGAGAGATGGCGCAGCGGATAGACGATCTCGGCCAGCCTCGAGGTCGGCGGGCTCTCCTCGTCCTCGTAGTCTCCTGTCGCCGGCATCTCCGACAGCTCGACCAGGATCTGGTCGGCCCGATCGGCCGGCACGCCTGTGAGGGTCACTTCGAGCGAGTTTCCGTCGGTCACCTGGCTGGCCGGATCGGTCACCATCACCTGATGGCGCGCCGCCTCGAGCGCGTCGAGATATCCCGGGTCGACCTCGAGCGTGTCGGGGTCCATCGGACCATAGAAGGCCAGCTCGGCGATGAACTCCGCGGCCTCCTGATCCGGGTCGAAATCGGGGGTCTGGGCGGGCGGCGGCGGATAGATCCTGCTCCGCAGGGCCTCCTCCACATCGCCCTGGAACGCGCTCCAGTCGCCGCTTTCCAAGGCCTGCGCAGCGCTGTCGCGCAGGCCATTGAACAGCACGTTCATGTCCAGGCGAAGATCCTCGGCCCGGGAATCGACCAGATCCGCGAGCCCCTCGGCCTGCGGCAGCACGGCGCGAAGATGGGCCGCGCGCTCCTCCAGGGTCGCCTCGAAATCCTCCTGGTCCATCGTGCCGGCAACCAGGGCGAGATCCGCGTCGATCAGGTCCTGCAGCTCGTTCTGCTTGGCCTGGGGCAGGTCCTCGACCGAATCCGCGTCGCCCACGATCTCGGAGATATCCTGCAGCCGCTCCACCCGCTCGTCGCTGAGGATGGTGATGACATGGGTCTCGGGCAGGCCGTCCGGATCGTCGCCCAGCTCGGGATTGAACCGCGTCAGAAGCTCGGCGTACTGCTCGGCATAGTCCCGGTTCTCGTCGAAGCCGAGGCGCCGCGCCACCTCGGGGTCCAAATTCTCGTCATAGCCCAGCTGCCGCGCGATCTCGATCAGGCTGTCGCCCGGCTGCGCCCGGTAGGTGATCTGGCCGTCGGGGCTCTCGTTCGCCGGGTTGCTGCCGTCCAGCTCTTCCTTCGGCTCGTCTCGCGGCGCTGCGTTGTAGGCCGGGACCACCGTTCCAGGCCCCTGGTTCGACCGGTTCAGGGCCTGGTTCCAGAGGGTGACGGACGTATTCTGCTTGAACCGGTCGGACAGCAAAGGCCCGCGGTCCGGAAGTCCGGAAATCCCAGTCATCAGCCTCTCCCGAATACAAGTCTGGCCGACGCACGAACAGACCGTTGATCCCAGACAGAACGGCGCTCTTCAGAGCTTTGAGCACTAGATCTTGCAGTCTTTCAATTTGTCTATGACAAAAGGATTATAATCTCAACAAGAAAATTGTAATGATTATGTCACGATCTTACGAAGTCCCGGCCGGACCGATCGAGTTTCGATCGTGATGCTTCAGGATCCGGGTGCATCCTGTTCCTGCCACGGCCCCAGGCGCCATCGACGCAGGCGAAATCATGGCCGGGATCGACGCCGAGCGGCTTCGGGCATGACGTTACGGGCAAGTATCGATCTGGATCTCGCCGTGAACGGCGACGCGTTCTGGCGGGAACGGCCGAAGCGGCATCGCCCCGACGCCCGGCTGGGAGCCGCTACTCCGCCGCCGTGGCGCCCTGCGGCTGCGGCACCGGCTTGGTGTGCGCCCGGGCCGCGGCGGCGCGGGCGCCCTGCGTCACCGAGAACATCTCCAGCGTGTCGAGCTCTTCCTCGCTCACCGGCGTCAGCGCCAGGTCGTGATAGGCCTTGCGGTTCGGGTCGGCCTTGATCCGCCGGCGGACCTGGTTGAAGCGCCACCACAGCCGCGCCATGGCCCAGCGCTTGGCCACGGTCTCGCCGGCATAGCGGAGATAGAACGGCACGGCCGCCTCATGCGGCAGGCCCGGGCGGCGGTCGGTCCGCACCTTGCGGCGCAGATAGCCGCCCTCCAGCGGGTGCAGCCCCTCGACATTGATGCAGGTGGTGAACCACAGCAGCAGGAACAGGATCTTGCCGACGCTGATGCCGGTCGCCGCCGCCCGGCGCATCACCGTCTCCATATGCTCGGGCGAGTAGTAGGTCTGCCAGGCCAGCCTGTAGGCCCGCTGCCACTCCTCGCGCGACATCAGCGCGTGGCCGGTGGTGACGTGGTTCAGGTCGTAGCGGTTCAGGTCGGGATCCATCGGGATGCCGGCGTGGAACAGGTTCTTGTGGTCCTCCGACCCCGGCAGCGGCGTCAGGAAGAAGAACTCAAGCAGGTCGACCGGCAGCTCGCGCTGGATGATGCCGATGTCGCGGACGATCGATTCCGGCGTGTCGGTCGGGAAGCCCAGGATGTAGCCGGCATAGGTCATGGCGCCGACGGCCTTCCAGGCCAGCAGCATCTTGCGGTATTCGGTGATCTTGTTCTGCCGCTTCTTGGCGCCGACCAGGCTGTCCGGGTTGATGTTCTCCAGCCCGATGAACACCCGGGTCACCCCCGCCCGTCCCGCCTTCTCGATGAAGTGCGGGATGCGGTGGCACATGGTGTCGACCTGGATGATCATGCGGAAGGACAGCTTCTCCCGCTCCCGCAGCTCGATCAGCCGGTCGAAGATCGGCTCCCAGTCCTTGTTGCGCGCGAAATTGTCGTCGGTGATGAAGAAGCGGCTGATGCCGCTCTTCACGTTCTCGCGGATGATCCGCTCGACATCGTCGGGCGACCGGCGGCGCGACTTGCGGCCCTGGACGTTGATGATGGTGCAGAACGAGCACTGGAACGGGCAGCCGCGGCCGGCATCGAAGCTGGTGTGCTGGCCGGCGGTGCGGCGCACCCGCGCGATCGGCAGCACCGGCATCGGCACGCCTTCGATGTTCGGCAGGTCGTCCATGAAGTTGTAGAGCGGCTTGAGCCGGTTGGCGAAGGCGTCGACCAGCACCTCGTCCAGCCGCCCCTCGGCCTCGCCGGCGAACAGCGAGATGCCCAGCGCCTGCGCCTCGGCCACCTCCGGCTGCAGGCCGGGCAGCATGGCGATGGTGCCGGAGACGTGGAAGCCGCCGATGCCGACCTGGATCCCCGCCGCCCGCAGCGGCCGGGCGATGTCGACCGCCCGTGGGAACTGGTTGGACTGCACCCCGACCAGCGCCACCATCCCCGCGCCGGCGCGCCGGATCCGGCGGATGATCGCGTCGGGCCGCACCCGCGTGTTGGTCTCGTCGATCGCGGTGATGGCGATATCGACATCCGGGCCGAGGATCAGACGCTCGGAACAGTCGCGAGCGAGGCCGTACAGCACCGCCAGCGTGTTCGACGGGATCGCCGATCGCAGCCATTGGATGACATAGCCGTCGTCGTCGTAATGCGACGGCTTGATCAAGACGAGTTCGAACACCCGCCGTGCGCTCGTCCCCACCGCCATAGGCGTCCCCTGCTGGGTCGTGCTGATTCTGAATAGCACGAATGCCGGTGCGGGGCGACGATTGCCGCCGCCGGCGGCGAAGTTCATACAGGAGTCGTCAAGGCCGGTCCGGGGATGGAAACATGGCGAGCATCGATCTGAACTGCGACATGGGCGAAGGCTTCGGCGCCTGGGAGATGGGCGACGACGCGGCGATGCTGGAGATCGTCACCTCGGCCAATGTCGCCTGCGGCTTTCATGCCGGCGACCCGATCGTGATGCGGCGGACCCTGACCCTGGCGCGCGACCGCGGCATCGGCGTCGGCGCGCATCCCGGCTTCCTCGACCTCTGGGGCTTCGGCCGCCGGGTGATCAAGGGCGACACGCCGGAGGACATCGAGGCCCAGGTGGTCTACCAGATCGGTGCCCTGCAAGGCATCGCAAAGGCGGTCGGCCACCGCGTCACCCATGTCAAGGCGCATGGCGCGCTGAGCAACGTGGCGATGGTCGAGGATGCGGTGGCGCTGGCGATCGGCCGGGCGATCCAGTCGGTCGACCCGACCCTGGCCTATATGGTGCTGCCCGGCACGGCGCTGGAGCGCGCGGCGGTGGAGCTGGGCCTGCCGGTGGTGCGCGAGGTCTTCGCCGACCGCACCTATGAGGACGACGCCACCCTCACCTCGCGCAAGATCGCCGGATCGGTGATCCACGACCCCGAGGTCGCGGCCGAGCGGGTGCTGCGCATGGTCGAGGAGCAGGCGGTCACCAGCCGCAGCGGCAAGCGCATCCCGGTGCCGGTCGACACGGTCTGCGTCCATGGCGACACGCCGGGCGCGGTCGGCATCGCCCGCCGCATCCGCGAGCGGCTGGAGCAGGCCGGCATTCGCCTGGTGGCGCTGAAGGACCGGCCGGCCTGATCCGGCGGAATCGTTGGGATTTCGTCGCAAAAGCATGGCAGAGGAGCGCTGCGGAACGCGCTCTTGTAACCGAACCTTAACGCGTCCATCTCCGGTGCCACGGGTCAGCCGGACCCTCGCCGCCCCTGCCGTCCGGAGACGGAAACCATGATTCTCGCCCGCCGCCGCCTTCTCGCCGGCATCAGCCTGGCCGTGGCCGGCCTGTCCGTGATGGCCGCCGCCGATCCGGACGGAATGTCGCGAAGCGGTGCCGACGGCGAGGTCCCGGTCAAGCCCGGCGTGGTCTATGCGCTGGGCGACAAGCGCGACGGCGGCTTCAACGAAGGCGCGATGCACGCGCTGGAGTTCTTCCGCAACGAGACCGGCGAGGCCTATCTCGAGGCCGAGCTGCAGTCGGTCGACGGGTTCGCCGCCGCGGTGGACGGCATGGTGCGGCAGGACGCCAATCTGGTCATCGCCGTCGGCTTCTACTACGCCGATGCGGTGAAGGCGGCCGCCGCAGCCCATCCGGAGACCCGCTTCGTCCTGGTCGACGGCGTCGCCGAGGGGCCGAACATCCGCTCGATCGTGTTCCGCGAGCAGGAAGGCGCCTATCTGGTCGGCGTGCTGGCGGCCCTGGCCTCGAAATCCGGCACGATCGGCTTCGTCGGTGCCGCCGACATCCCGCTGATGCGCAAATTCGCCGATGGCTACGCCGCCGGCGCCAAGGCGACGCGGCCGCAGATCGCCACCCTGGTCGATTATGTCGGCACCGATGCCGCCGCCTTCCGCGACCGGGATCGCGCGGCCGTGGTCGCTCGCGACCAGATCGGGCGCGGCGCCGACGTCCTCTTCGCCGTCGCCGGCGAGGCCAATCTCGGCGTGTTCCAGGCGGCGCGGGAGGCCGAGAAGCTGGCGATCGGCGTCGACAGCAACCAGAACGGCGTGGTTCCCGGCACCATCCTGACCTCGATGCTGAAGCGGGTCGACATCGCCGTGCTGCGCTCGCTGGACGACATGCGGGCCGGCACCTGGAAGGCCGGCCTGGTCACGCTGGGGGTGCGCGAGCACGCGGTCGGCTGGGCGATCGACGACAACAACCGGCCGCTGGTCACCCCGGAGATGGAGGAGGCGGTCGAGACCGCCCGCCGCGCCATCGCCGACGGCAGCATCACGGTGCCCGACCCGACGACACACTGACATCCTTCCCCGTCACGCGAATGCAACCGAAGCCCTCTAGAGGTGTTTCGGGAGCGGCAAGGGATTCGGCCCTTGCCCGATGAAGAGGGGGGACTTCGTCATGGCCGATCCGTTGCTCAACGAGTTCGTCGCCAACCATGTCGGCACCGACAGCTCGGAATATGTCGAGATCAAGGGCGACGCCCTGGCCGACTACAGCGGCTGGACGCTGGTGCAGATCGAGGGCGACGCCGGCGGCACCGGCCGCATCATCTCCGCCACCGACATCGGCACCACCGACGCCGATGGGTACTGGAGCAGCGGCTTCCAGTCGAACCTGCTGCAGAACGGCAGCGGCACCCTGCTGCTGGTGGAGAACTACAGCGGCACGATCGGCCAGGACCTCGACACCAACGATGACGGCGTGCTCGACGCCACGCCCTGGGGCCGGATCGGCGACGGCGTCGCGATCGACGACGGCGGCAGCGGCGACCGCTTCTACAGCGGCACCGTGCTGGCCCCGGATTTCGACGGCGCCGGCATCACCGTCGGCGGCGCCTCGCGCCTGCCGGACGGCACCGACACCGGCAGCCCGGCGGACTGGACCCGCAACGATTTCGATCTGGCAGGCCTGCCGGGCCAGGCCGGCACCCCCGCCCCCGGCGAGGCGCTGAACACCCCGGGCGCCGAGAACGCCCCGGTGCCCGACACCGAGCCGGACTTCCACGCGATCTACGAGATCCAGGGCACGGGCCACCGCTCCGAATTCGAGGGCGACCGCGTGGCGACCCAGGGCGTGGTCACGGCCATCGCCGCCAACGGCTTCTACATCCAGGACGCCCAGGGCGACGGCGACACCGCGACCTCGGACGCCGTCTTCGTGTTCACCGGTGCCGGCGCCGTGCCGGCCGAGGTGCAGCTCGGCGTCACCCTCGACGTCACCGGCTCGGTCACCGAGTTCCAGCCCGGCGGCGCCTCGTCCCACAACCTGACGATCACCGAGATCACCGGCGCCGGCGTCGAGGTCTCGGCCGTGCAGCAGACCGTCCCGGTCGCGGTCAGCGTCGGTGCCGGCGACTATGCCCCGCCGACCGAGACGATCGACGATGACGGCCGCACCGTCTACGACCCCGGGCACGACGGCGTCGACTACTGGGAGAGCCTGGAGGGCATGCTGGTCGACATCCCGGCCCCGGTGGTGATCGGCCCGACCAACGGCTTCGGCGAGGCCTATGTCCTGGCCGACAACGGCGACCACGCCACCGGCACCCGCAGCGGCGCCGGCGGCCTCATGATCTCCGAGACCGACCAGCAGTCGGAGCGGATCCAGATCGACGACGACCTGATGGGCAGCTTCATGCCGGATTTCAACGTCGGCGCCAAGCTGGGCGACGTCCAGGGCGTGGTCAGCTACAATTTCGGCTGGTACGAGGTCCAGGCGACCAAGCCAGTGACGGTCGAGTCCCCCGGCACGCTGGCGCCGGAGACCACAGAACTGGCCGGCGACCGCGACCACCTGACCGTCGGCTCGATCAACCTGGAGAACCTCGACCCCAAGATCGAGGACATCAACCTGGTCCAGGACAAGAACCCGAACAACGTCGACGACGACATCGGCAGCGGCAAGTTCGACCGTCTGGCCCAGCAGATCGTCGGCAACATGGGCGCGCCCGACATCGTCGCGCTGCAGGAGGTGCAGGACAGCGACGGCGCCGAGATCACCGGCGTCACCTCGGCCGCCGAGACCGCGCGGGTGCTGATCGAAGCCATCGTCGCGAATGGCGGGCCGCGCTACGAATATGTCGACGTGGCGCCGGAGAACGGCACCTCGGGCGGCCAGCCCGGCGGCAACATCCGGACCGGCTTCCTGTACAACCCCGACCGGGTCGGCCTGGTCGAGGGCTCGGTCAAGGCGCTGACCGACCCCGACCTGTCGGATGGCGACGCCTTCGCCGCCAGCCGCCTGCCGCTGGCCGCCGACTTCGTGTTCAACGGCGAGACGGTGACGCTGGTGAACAACCACTTCACCTCGAAGAGCGGCAGCTCGCCGACCTATGGCGAGGACTTCCCGCCGCTGAACCGCGGCGAGGACCAGCGCGAGGCGCAGGCGGCGATCGTCAACGCCTATGTCGACGGCCGGCTGGCGGCCGACCCCGACGCCAAGGTGATGGTGGTCGGCGACCTCAACGAGTTCTCCTGGAACGACCCGCTCAAGGTGCTGCGCGGCGACACCGACGGCAGCCACGTGCTGAAGGACCTGGCCGACGAGCTGCTGTCGCCGCAGGAGCGCTGGAGCTACGTGTTCGAGGGCGCGAGCCAGGAGCTCGACCACATGCTGGCGACCGATGGCGTCTACAAATCGGGGCTGGAGTTCGACATCGTCCACACCAATGCCGGTTTCGCCGACCAGGTCAGCGACCACGACCCGTCGGTGGCGCGGCTGCACATCCCGGCCGAGGGCACGCCGGAGAACCCGAACATCATCACCGCCGACAAGCCGAACTTCTTCTTCAACTTCGCCGTCGTGAAGGGCACCGAGGAGTTCGACGAGGTCCGCGCCACCGTCAACGTCAAGGCGGGCGACGCGGTCGAGCGCATCGTGCTGCAGGGCGACCGCGACCTGATCGTCTGGGCCGGCAACACCGACACCCAGATCACCGGCAACAGCGGGAACAACACGCTCTATGGCGGCTCCGGCAACGACCGCATCGCCGGAGCCGCCGGCAACGACCTGCTGATCGGGGGCCGTGGCGCCGATGTCTTCGCCTTCGGCCATGGCGGCGGCCGCGACACGATCCTCGACTTCGACGTCCGCCACGACAGCCTGGACATCGCCGACGGCGTCGACGTGACGATCAAGCGGGACCTGCTCGGCACCATCGTCCAGCTCGACGACGGCACCCGGATCACCCTGATCGGCGTCCGCCCGGACCAGATCGAGCATGCGGATTGGATGGTGTGAGGGGGGCCAGCTCGTCCGTGCGCTGAGCAGGGGAATCATAATCCCCGGCTCGTAGGTTGGGTTCGCGGAAGCGAACCCAACATCTGCCGCCCCCGAAACAGTGTTGGGTTCGCCACGGCGAACCCAACCTACGACTCCAATTCCTCCAGCCGCCGCTGAAGGAACCGTCGCTCCGACTCCTGCTGCGTCAGGCCCAGCGCGCGTTCATAGGCCGCGCGGGCGTCTGCCGTGCGGCCCAGGCGGCGCAGCAGGTCGGCGCGGGCGGCGTGGGCCAGGCGGTAGCCGCCGAGATGGCCATGCGCCAGGATCGCGTCGATCAGGGCCAGACCCGCCGCCGGCCCGTCGCGCATCGCCACCGCCACCGCCCGGTTCAGCGCCACTACCGGCGACGGGTCGGCCCGCATCAGCAGGTCGTACAGGCCGACGATCTCGGCCCAGTCGGTCGAGGCGGGATCCGGCGCCTCGGAATGCACCGCCGCGATCGCCGCCTGCAGCGCATAGGCCCCCACCTCGCGTCCCAGCAGCGCCCGCCGCACCAGCGCCGTGCCCTCGGCGATCAGGCCGCGGTCCCACAGGCTGCGGTCCTGGTCGGCCAGCAGCACCAGGTCGCCGGTCGGGGAGCTGCGGGCCATCCGCCGGGAATCCTGCAGCAGCATCAGCGCCAGCAAGCCGATCGCCTCCGGCTCCGGCAGCAGCCCGACCAGCAGCCGGCCCAGCCGGATCGCCTCGCCCGACAGGTCCGGCCGGGTCAGGTCGGCGCCGGAGGACGCCAGATAGCCTTCGTTGAACACCAGGTAGACGACCTGCAGCACGCTGTCCAAGCGGTCCGGCAGCTCGGCCTTCGGCGGCACCTGATAGGGGATGCCGGCGTCGCGGATCTTCGCCTTGGCCCGGACGATGCGCTGCGCCACGGTGGTCGGCGCGGCCAGGAAGGCGTGGGCGATCTCCTCCGTGGTCAGGCCGCACATCTCGCGCAGGGTCAGCGCCAGCCGGGCCTCGGGCGCCAGGGCCGGGTGGCAGCAGGTGAAGATCAGCCGCAGCCGATCGTCCTCGATCTCCTCGGCGTCTTGCTCGTGGGGGTCCTCCGCCTCCTCGAGATGCTTCGCCAGCTCGGCCCGCGCCGCGTCGAGGCGGGTGCGGCGGCGCAGCCCGTCGATCGCCTTGAACCGGCCGGAGGAGACCAGCCAGGCCCGGGGATTGGCCGGCATGCCGTCGCGCGGCCACTGCTCCGCCGCCGCGCGGAAGGCGTCGTGCAGCGCCTCCTCCGCCAAGGTGAAGTCGCCGAGCAGGCGGATCAGCGTGGCCAGCACCCGGCGCGACTCCGCCCGGTAGACGGACTCGATCGTCCGCTGCATCGCCGGGTCGGCGGTCATCGGTCGCCGCAATGCTCCCGGACCGGCCGGACCTCGATGCTGCCCATCCGCGCCATCGGGATATTGGCGGCGAGCTGCAGCGCCTGGTTCAGGTCCCGCGCCTCGATCATGATGAAGCCGGAGAGGAACTCCTTGGTCTCGGCGAAGGGGCCGTCGCTGGTGATGACCCGGCCGCCGCGGATCCGCAGCGTGGTGGCGGCGCTGGTCGGCTGCAGCGCCTGGGCGGCGACGAACTGGCCGCGGCGGCGCATCTCCTCGTCATTGGCCATGGATTCGCCGACCAGCGCGTCGAACTCGTCGGGCGACATGGCGTCCAGGGTCCGCTGCTCCATATAGACCAGGCAGAGATATTTCATCGCGGGTCCTCCCGGCGTGAGTGTGGATGCAGGCTGGTCGTTCCGGGAAGCGCGGAATCGACGGCGGCCGGCAGGATTGCGGCCTCGGCGGTTTACGCCGGGCCGCCGCAGGCCTAGATAAGCGCCATGCCCGAAGCCCTGACCATCGGTTCCGTTACCGTGCCCGGACGGGTCTGGATCGCCCCGATGACCGGGGTGTCCGACCTGCCGTTCCGCCGCGCCGCGTCGCGGCTGGGGGCGGCCTATGTCTCGACCGAGATGGTGGCCTGCGCCGAATTCGCCCGCGGCCGGCCCGACGTGCTGCGCCGCGCCGCGGTCGGCGACGGCCTGCCGCTGATGGTGGTGCAGCTGATCGGGCACGACCCCGCCGCGGTGGCCGAAGGCGCGCGCCTGGCCGCAACGCGCCCGACTTCGCCCGCCGCTGTGTCGCCGCCGGCGCCCGGGCGGTGACGGTGCACGGCCGCACCCGCTGCCAGTTCTACAAGGGCACGGCCGACTGGACGGCAGTGCGCGCGGTGAAGGACACGGTCGACGTGCCGGTGATCGTCAACGGCGACATCGTCGACGGCGCCAGCGCACGCGAGGCCCTGGAGCAATCCGGCGCCGACGGCGTCATGGTCGGCCGCGGCGTCACCGGCAAGCCCTGGATCGCCGCCGCGATCGAGGCCGCGTTGGACCGGCCGCAGGACGACGGCGCCGCCGGGCCGGAGGGCGAGGAGCGGCTGGCCATCGCCCTGCAGCATTTCCGCGAGACGCTGGCCTTCTACGGCGACCATCACGGGCTGCGCGTGTTCCGCAAGCATCTGGCCGCCTATATCGAGGCCGCGCCCTGGCCGGCTGCCGCCGAGGACCGGCGCGAGGCCCGCCGGGTGCTGTGCCAGTCCGACTCCCCGGCCGAGGTCGAGACCGGCCTGGCCGCGCTGTGGACCGGCCGGGCGCAGCGTCTGGCGGCCTGAGGTCCTCACTCCGTCGCGGGAGCTTCGGCGCCCTGCCGGGGCGGCCCCAGCACCGTCGCGGCCAGCACCGCGGCGACGACCGCGATGCCGGCGCTGACCAGGGCGGCCAGGCCGAAGGCATGGGTGAAGGCGCCGCGCGCCGTGTCCGCCAGGGCCCGGCCGGTGTCGCCGGGCAGGTCCTGCGCCGCCGCAAGCGCGCCGCCCAGCGTTGCCCGGGCCGCTTCCGCCGCCTCCGGCGGCACGCCGGCCGGGACGCCGTCGATCATCACGCCGCGATAGAGCGCGGTGGCGACGCAGCCGAGCACGGCGATGCCGAGCGCGCCGCCGAACTCGGCCCCGGTCTCGGAGATCGCGGCGGCCGACCCGGCGCGCTCCGGCGGCGCAGCGCCGACGATCAGGTCGGTGGTCAGGGTGAACACCGGCGACAGCCCGGTGGCGAAGACCACCGCGGCGCCCGCCAGCAGCGCCGGGCCCGACACATGATCGACCAGCGTCAGCGCCAGGAAGCCGAGCGCCGCGATCACCAGCCCGCCGGCCATCAGCACCACCGGCCGGGCCCGGCGCAGCGCCATCGGGGTCAGCATCGACCCGGCGACGAAGGCCAGCGACGAGGGCAGCGTCCACAGCCCGGCCTCGAGCGGCGACAGGCCCAGCACCAGCTGCAGGTACTGCGCCACGAACAGGAAGGTGCCGAAGACGGCGAACAGGCCCAGCACATTGACCGCCAGCGCCGCGCCGAAGGCCGGCGACCGGAACAGGCGCAGGTCGATCAGCGGGTCGGCCAGCCGGGCCTGCCGGCGCACGAACACGGTACCGACGGCGAGGCCGGCCACGATCCACAGCAGCGGCGGCCAGCCGGGCCCGTGCTCGGCCAGCATCTTGACGCCGGTGATCGCGGCCAGCACCGCCGCCAGCGACAGCACGACGCTGGCCAGGTCCAGCCGTCCGGCCTGCGGGTCGCGGTATTCCGGCAGCAGGATCGGGGCGACGATCAGCACCAGCACCATCACCGGCACCGCCAGCAGGAACACCGAGCCCCACCAGAAATGCTGCAGCATCACGCCGCCGAGCAGCGGCCCGATGGCGCCGCCGACCGAGTATCCGGTGATCCACACGCTGATGGCGAAGGTGCGCTGCCGGGGGTCGTGGAACATGTTCCGGATCAGCGACAGGGTCGACGGCGCCACAGTGGCCCCGGCGACGCCGAGCAGCGCCCGGGCCGCGATCAGCGTCTCGGCCGTGTCGGCGAAGGCGGCCAGCAGCGAGGCGAGGCCGAACACCGCGGCACCGATCATCAGCAGCTTGCGGCGTCCGATGCGGTCGCCCAGCGTGCCCATGGTGATCAGCGATCCCGCCACCAGGAAACCGTAGATGTCGACGATCCACAGCAGCTGCGCGGCGCTGGGCCGGAGGTCGGCGGTCAGCGTCGGCACCGCCAGGTTCAGCACCGTCAGGTCCATCGAATAGAGCAGACAGGGCAGCGCGATCACCGCCAGGCCGATCCATTCGCGGCGGGTCGCCCTCGGCCCGGCGGTGTCGGGCGTGTCCTCCGGCATGAATAAACCTTTTGGTTAACCAATTATCCTCTGGATACGAGGCGCCATCGGGCGCTGTCAAGCGCGTGCCATGCAGCGCCGCTCCCGCACTTGACGCATTGTTCCCTCTATGTTCTTATCGATGCTTCAGCCCTTCCGCGTTCCGCTTCGCCGGCGGCCCTTCCCCTCCGCCCCTGCCGGACCGATAGTGTCGACATGAGCTCAGCGCCCCTCCTCTCCCCCACCCCGGCCTCGCCGCGCGGCGAGACCTCCCCGGTCGTCGTCCATCGCCCGGCCCTGCCGGAGAAGGATCGCTCGACCCCGTTCAAACTGGTCTCGGACTACAAGCCGGCGGGCGACCAGCCCGAGGCGATCGCCGAGCTGCTGGCCGGGATCGAGCGGGGCGAGCGCGACCAGGTGCTGCTCGGCGTCACCGGCTCGGGCAAGACCTTCACCATGGCGCATGTGATCCAGAAGCTGCAGCGCCCGACCCTGGTGCTGGCCCCGAACAAGACCCTGGCCGCGCAGCTCTATGGCGAGTTCAAGAGCTTCTTCCCGGAGAACGCGGTCGAGTTTTTCGTCAGCTACTACGACTATTACCAGCCCGAGGCCTACGTCGCCCGCACCGACACCTATATCGAGAAGGAAAGCCAGATCAACGAGCAGATCGACCGGATGCGCCACGCGGCCACCCGGGCGCTGCTGGAGCGGCACGACTGCATCATCGTCGCCTCGGTCTCCTGCATCTACGGCATCGGCGACGTCGAATCCTACAGCGAGATGACGATCCCGCTGGAGGCCGGGCAGCGGCTGAACCGGCAGGTGCTGCTGAAGCATCTGGTCGACATCCAGTACCGGCGCAACGACACCGCCTTCGCCCGCGGCACCTTCCGGGTGCGCGGCGACACGGTCGAGATCTTCCCCGCCCACCTGGAGGACCGCGCCTGGCGCATCTCCTTCTTCGGCGACGAGATCGATTCGATCCACGAGTTCGACCCGCTGACCGGCGAGAAGTTCGCGGGCCTGAAGCAGGTGCGGATCTACGCCAACAGCCATTACGTCACGCCGAAGCCGACGCTGCTGCAGGCGATCAAGGGCATCCGGGTGGAGCTGAAGGAGCGGCTGGAGGAGTACAATGCGACCGGCAAGCTGCTGGAGGCGCAGCGGCTGGAGCAGCGCACCCAGTTCGACCTGGAGATGATGGAGGCGACCGGCAGCTGCGCCGGCATCGAGAACTATTCCCGCTACCTGACCGGGCGGGCGCCGGGCGAGCCGCCGCCGACCCTGTTCGAATACCTGCCCGAGGACGCCCTGCTGGTGGTCGACGAGAGCCATGTCATGGTGCCGCAGGTCGGCGGCATGTTCCGCGGCGACCGGGCACGCAAGGACATCCTGGCCGAATACGGCTTCCGCCTGCCCTCCTGCCGTGACAACCGGCCGCTGAAGTTCGAGGAATGGGACGCGATGCGGCCGCAGAGCGTCTTCGTCTCCGCCACCCCCGGGCCCTGGGAGATGGAGCGGACCGGCGGCGTCTTCGCCGAGCAGGTGGTGCGCCCGACCGGGCTGATCGACCCGATCGTCCTGGTCCGGCCGACCGCCACCCAGGTCGACGACGTCATGGCCGAATGCCGCGACTGCGTCGCCCGCGGCCTGCGCGTGCTGGTCACCACCCTGACCAAGAGGATGGCCGAGGCGCTGACCGAATACATGACCGAGGCGGGCATCAAGGTCCGCTACCTGCATTCCGACGTGGAGACGCTGGAGCGGATCGAGATCATCCGCGACCTGCGGCTGGGCGTGTTCGACGTGCTGGTCGGCATCAACCTGCTGCGCGAGGGACTGGACCTGCCCGAGGTCGGGCTGGTCGCCATCCTCGACGCCGACAAGGAAGGCTTCCTGCGCAGCCGCACCTCGCTGATCCAGACCATCGGCCGTGCCGCCCGCAACATCGAGGGCCGCGCCATCCTCTATGCCGACACCATGACCGGCAGCCTCGAGGCAGCGCTGGGCGAGACCAACCGGCGGCGCGAGAAGCAGCAGGCCTACAACGCCGCCCACGGCATCACGCCGGAGAGCATCAAGAAGCAGATCGGCGACATCCTCGACAGCGTCTACGAGCGCGGCGACCGGGTCACCGTCTCGACCGGCGACAGCGGCGCCAAGCACCTGACCGGCAAATCGCTGAAGGAGCATATCGGCGACCTGGAGAAGCGGATGCGCGAGGCCGCCGCCAATCTGGAGTTCGAGGAAGCGGCCCGGATCCGCGACGAATTGCGCCGGCTGGAATCGGCCGAGATGGGGCTCAACGAGGGCGCCGGCATCATCGTCCACGCCCGCGTCGGCTCGCACGGCCACGCCGCGGCGCTGGAGGGCGTGCCCCTGTCGATCGCCAAGCCGACCGAGCGGCCGCGCAAGGGCGGCGGCCGGCGCCGCAAGGGACCGTGAGCCGATGAGCCCCCCCGAACGTCCAACGGGCGAACGTCCCCTGCCTCCCACCGGCAAGGCCGAGCCGCGCGTCGCCGTCGTCACCGGCGCCGCCAAGCGGATCGGCCGGGCGATCGCGCTCGACCTCGCCCGGCATGGCTGGCGGGTCGCGATCACCTGGCACAGCTCCGCCGAGGAGGCGGCGCAGACGGTGCGCGACATCGAGGCCGCCGGCACGCAGGGGCTGGCGATCCGGGCCGACCTGACCGACGAGACCCAGGTCGAGGCCGTCATCCCGCAGGCCGCCGAGGCCCTCGGCGGCCCGGTGTCGCTCTTGGTCAACAACGCCTCGGCCTTCCGCATGGACACGGCGGCGACGGCGACGCGGGCGAGCTGGGACGAGCACCTCGAGACCAACCTGCGCGCGCCCCTGGTGCTGACCCAGGCGCTGGCACGGCAGCTGCCGGTGGAGTGGCCGGGCAACGTCGTCAACATGCTCGACCAGCGGGTGTGGAATCCGACCCCTTATTTCCTGTCCTACACCGTCGCCAAGATCGGGCTGTGGACCCTGACCCGCACCCTGGCCCAGGCGCTGGCGCCGCAGATCCGGGTCAACGGCATCGGCCCCGGCCCGACACTGAAGAGCGACCGGCAGAGCGAGGAGCATTTCGCCAAGCAATGGGATGCCGTGCCGCTGCGTCGGCCGACCGCGCCGCAGGAGATCTGCGACGCCATCCGCTTCATCCTGTCGGCGCCGGCGATGACCGGCCAGATGATCGCGCTGGACGGCGGCGAGCATCTCGGCTGGGCCCAGCCCAGCCGCGGCATCGTGCCGATGGAATGAGCGACATGGCCGGGCCGGCATTCGCATCGAAATCATCTCAAGTTTGCGTCAATCCCCCCTTGACCCGCGCACCCCGTCTAGGCAACCCGGGGCTGCCCACGATGCTGCGCCCGGACGCCGCAGGCGACCGCTCTGCGATAGCCGCTATCGCCTTGGATTTCCTGGCCTCGCCGCTTCGCCACGACCGGAAGTTGTGCACAGGCGAAATCCGAATCGGAGAAGTCCGCAATTTTCCGGCCCGCACATAGTGTGTGATGCTTCTGTTTCAACTTGACTTGGAATTTATCTCTATTTCTCAGAGACTTAACGTTTTTGCCCATTTTTTGAGCAACAACGATGACACTTAGGCGGCGCCTCGATTGCGGGTCGTTCGCAGACGGTTCCCCACAAAGTTATCCACCGATTCGGTGGATATCACCGAAGCGTCATCGCCCCGCTTCGCCGACTCACTCGGACGTTCACGATCCGGTCTTGAAGCCGCGCCCGGACCGGCCGACATTGCCGCCATGAGCGATACCGTCACCGATCGTCCGCCCGATGGCCCGCCCGGCAGCCCGCCGCCCGAGCGCCCGAAGCCCGCGGGCCGCTCGAGGGCGCGGGCGCACAGCATCGCCGACGGGGTCGCGGTGATCCAGGCGCATCTGCGCACCCTGCCCAGCTCCCCCGGCGTCTACCGGATGCTCGACGAGGCCGGCAACGCCCTCTACGTCGGCAAGGCGCGCAACCTGAAGAAGCGGGTCTTCGCCTATACCCAGACCGGCAAGCAGCCGGCGCGCCTGCTGCGCATGATCGCCGACACGGTCGCCATGGAATTCGTGGTGACCCGGTCCGAGGTCGAGGCGCTGCTGCTCGAAGCCAATCTGATCAAGCGGCTGAAGCCGCGCTACAACGTGGTGATGCGGGACGACAAGACCTTCCCGCACATCATGATCTCGGGCGACCACGCCTTCCCGCGCATCGCCAAGCACCGCGGCGCCACGGGCCCCAGCGGCCAGTTCTTCGGCCCCTTCGCCTCGGCCGGGTCGGTCAACCGCACCATCACCGCGCTGCAGCGCGCCTTCCTGCTGCGCAACTGCCCGGATTCGATCTTCGCCACCCGCAGCCGGCCCTGCCTGCAATACCAGATCAAGCGCTGCACCGCGCCCTGCGTCGGCTATGTCACCGAGGCGCAGTACGCCGAGCAGGTGGCGAGCGCGGTCGATTTCCTGAGCGGCCGCAGCCAGGGCGTGCAGGCCCGTTTCGGCGAGCAGATGATGGCGGCCAGCGAGCGGCTGGATTTCGAGCAGGCGGCGCGCTGGCGCGACCGCATCCGGGCCCTGACCAACGTCCAGTCGCACCAGGACATCAATGTCGAGGGCATCGGCGACGCCGACGCCCTGGCGATCCACGAGGCCGGCGGACACAGCTGCATCCAGGTCTATTTCTTCCGCGGCGGCCGCAACTACGGCACCCGCGCCTATTTCCCGAGCCACGACAAGACGGCGGAACCGGCGGAGATCCTGGCCGCCTTCCTGAGCCAGTTCTACGACAGCCATCCGCCGCCGCCCCTGGTCCTGCTCAGCGACGAGGTCGCGGAGACCGAGCTGCTGGCCGAGGCGCTGACCCTGAAGGCCGACCGCCGGGTCGAGATCGCGGTGCCGAAGCGCGGCGACAAGCGCCGGCTGATCGAGCATGCGCTGAACAATGCGCGCGAGGCGCTGGGCCGGCGCATGGCCGAGAGCGCATCCCAGGCGGTGCTGCTGGACGGCGTGGCCCGGGTGTTCGGCCTGGACGCGCCGCCGCGCCGGATCGAGGTCTACGACAACAGCCATCTCGGCGGCACCAACGCGCTCGGCGCCATGATCGTCGCCGGGCCGGACGGCTTCATCAAATCCGCCTACCGCAAGTTCAACATCAAGGGCGCGGTCACCCCCGGCGACGACTACGCGATGATGCGCGAGGTGCTGACCCGCCGCTTCGCCCGGGCGCTGAAGGAAGACCCGGACCGCGAGCAGGAGGGCTGGCCCGACCTGGTCCTGATCGACGGCGGCCAGGGCCAGCTCGGCGTTGTCCGCGAGGTCTTCGCCGAGCTCGGCCTGACGGAGATCGCCCTGGTCTCGATCGCCAAGGGGCCGGACCGGGATGCGGGCCGGGAACGCTTCTTCATGGCCGATCGGCCGCCCTTCAGCCTGGAGCCGAAGGACCCGGTGCTGTACTTCCTGCAGCGGCTGCGCGACGAGGCCCACCGCTTCGTCATCGGCGGCCAGCGCACCCGGCGCGCCGGCGACATCACCCGCTCGCCGATCGACGAGATCCCCGGCATCGGCCCGCGCCGGAAGAAGGCGCTGCTGCTGCATTTCGGCTCGGCCCGCGAGGTCAGCCGTGCCAGCCGGCAGGACCTCGAGGCGGTCGACGGCATCAGCGAGGCGGTCGCGGGGCTGATCTACCGACATTTCCACCCCGACGCCTGAGGCACCTTGTGCTAGCGTTCGGAAGCCCCTGAAGTCAGTGCCGTCGCCATGGTTACCAGCCTGCCGAACCTCCTGACCTATTCGCGCATCGCGGCCATTCCCGTGCTGATCGCGCTGTTCTACGTGCCCGCCGCCTGGGCCTCGTGGACCTGCCTCGCGATCTACGCCGCCGCCGCCATCACCGACTATCTCGACGGCAAGCTGGCGCGGGCCTGGAACGAGACCTCGCCGATCGGCCGGCTGCTCGACCCGATCGCCGACAAGATGCTGGTCACCGCCGTGCTGTTCATGCTGGCCGCCTTCGGCCGGCTGCAGGGCTGGTCGATCATCCCGGCGGTGATCATCCTGCTGCGCGAGGTGCTGATCTCCGGCCTGCGCGAGTTCCTGGCCGGGATGAACGCGCGCGGCCTGCCGGTCACCGCCCTGGCCAAATGGAAGACCACGATCCAGATGCTGGCGATCGGCTTCCTGATCGTCGGCGATGCCGGCACCCGCGCCTTCGGCGGCCAGGTGCCGGTGGCCGAGATCGGCATCGCCGGGATCTGGGTCGCCGCGGTGCTGACCCTGGTGACCGGCTGGAGCTATCTGCGCGAGGGCGTGCGCCAGGCCATCACCGAGGACCCCGGCACGCCGCCGGCCAAGGCCGCCGGGACCGCCGGCTGACCCCGATGCGTGTCCTCGGCATCGCCGGCTGGAGCGGCAGCGGCAAGACCACGCTGCTGGCGAAGCTGATCCCGGCGCTGATCGGCCGCGGCCTGACCGTCTCCACCGTCAAGCACGCCCATCACGATTTCGACGTCGACCAGCCGGGCAAGGACAGCTGGCGCCACCGCGAGGCCGGGGCGACGGAGGTGCTGGTCTCCTCCGACCGGCGCTGGGCCCTGATGCACGAGCATCGCGGCGCCGCCGAACCGCCGCTGGCGGCGTTGCTGGCGAAGCTGCAGCCGGTCGACCTGGTGCTGGTCGAGGGCTTCAAGCGCGAGGCCTGTCCGAAGCTGGAGGTCTGGCGGGCCGCGACCGGCAAGCCGCCGCTGCATCCCGAGGATCCGAGCATCATCGCGGTGGCCAGCGACGGCCCGGTCGCCGATCCCGCCCGCCGGCGGCTGGACATCGACGACATCGAGGCGATCGCCGATTTCGTCGTCGATTTCGCCCGCAAGGCGGACTGAATCGTGGCCCGCCTCGCCGATGATTGCTTCGCCCTGGGCGACCGATTGCTGTCGGTCGAGGAGGCGGTCACCGAGTTCCGCTCCCGCCTGGCCGTGGTCGCCGAGGCCGAGACCGTGCCGCTCGCCGCGGCCCAGGACCGGTTCCTGGCCGGGGATCTGGTGGCCGACCGGTCGGTGCCGCCGCACGCCAACGCCGCGGTCGACGGCTACGCCTTTCACTTCGACGACTTGTCGCCGGATGTCCCGACCACCCTGCCGGTGGCCGGCCGCGCTGCCGCCGGCCATCCGCTCGGCCGCCCGGGCCGACAGGGCGAGGCGATCCGCATCTTCACCGGCGCGCCGCTGCCCGACGGGCCGGACACGGTGGTG
The DNA here is from genome assembly GCF_042743185.1 of Inquilinus sp. NPDC058860. Taxonomy (NCBI): domain Bacteria; kingdom Pseudomonadati; phylum Pseudomonadota; class Alphaproteobacteria; order Rhodospirillales; family Rhodospirillaceae; genus Inquilinus; species Inquilinus sp. NPDC058860. The sequence continues at coordinate 77,457 of NZ_JBHYMS010000006.1, forward strand.
ATGCAGGAGGACTGCACGGTCGCCGGCGACCGGGTCACCCTGCCGCCCGGGCTGCGGCGCGGCGCCCATGTCCGGCGGGCCGGCGACGACATCCGCGCCGGCGATACCGTCCTGACCGCCGGGCGCCGGCTGGGCCCGGCCGAGATCGGCCTGGCCGCCTCGCTGGGACGCGCCGCCCTGCCCGTCCGCCGGCGGCTGCAGGTGGCGGTTCTGTCGACCGGCGACGAGCTGCGCGATCCCGGCACGCCGGTGGCCGAGGGCCAGATCTACGACGCCAACCGATATCTGCTGACAACGCTGCTGCGCCGGCTGGGCTGCGACGTCGCCGACCGTGGCATCGTGCCGGACCGGGCCGATGCCGTGCGTTCGGCCCTGGCCGCGGCCGCAACCGATGCTGATGCGATCGTCACCTCCGGCGGCGTCTCGGTCGGCGACGAGGACCATGTCAAATCGGCGCTGGAGGCCGCAGGCGGCCGGCTGCATCACTGGCGCCTGGCGATCAAGCCGGGCAAGCCGGTGGCGCTGGGCCAGATCGGCGGCGTGCCGCTGCTGGGCCTGCCGGGCAACCCGGTCGCGGCGATGGTGACCTTCCTGCTGGTGGCCCGGCCGCTGCTGCTGCATCTGGCCGGGGCCGAGCCGCTGCCGCTGCGCCGCTTCCCGGTCGCCGCCGGCTTCGGCCACGGCAAGAAGCCCGGCCGCCGGGAGTTCCTCCGCGCGGTTCTGGACCTCGACCCATCCGGCGTCCTGGTCGCCCGCCGCCACGGCCGCGACGGCGCCGGTATGCTCAGCTCCCTGGCCGGCGCCGAAGGGCTGGTCGAACTGCCGGAAGACGTGACGGCCGTGGCGCCGGGCGATCCGGTTGCCTATATCCCGTTGAGCGCCCTGATCTGAGAACCGGCATGAAGCTCCTGTATTTCGCCTGGGTCCGCAGCAAGATCGGCACGGCCGCCGAGACGGTGTCGCCGCCGGAGTCGGTGCGCGACGTCGCCGGGCTGCTGGACTGGCTGCGCGCCCGCGGCGCCGGCTATGCCGATGCCCTGGCCAACCCGGCGGTGGTGCGGGTCGCGGTCAACCAGCGCTTCGCCAGGCCGGCCGACCCGGTGGCGCCGGGCGACGAGATCGGCATCTTCCCACCCGTCACGGGAGGCTGAGATGGCGGTTCGCGTGCAGGAGGCCGATTTCGATCCCGGCGCCGAGATGGCCGCGCTGTCCGACGGCCGCACCGATGTCGGCGGCGTCGCCTGCTTCGTCGGGCTGGTGCGCGACGTCGCGAGCGGCACCGCGGTCACGGCGATGACGCTGGAGCACTATCCCGGCATGACCGAGCGCCAGTTGGCCGAGATCGAGGCCGAGGCGCGGGGCCGCTGGCCGCTCCTGGAGGTGCGCATCGTCCACCGCGTCGGCCGGCTGGGGCCGGGCGACCGGATCATGTTCTGCGGCGTCGCCTCGGCCCATCGCGGCGCCGCCTTCGAGGCCTGCGCCTTCCTGATGGACTGGCTGAAGACCAAGGCCCCCTTCTGGAAGAGGGAGGAGACGCCGCAAGGCGAGCGCTGGGTCGAGGCCCGGGCCGAGGACGACGAGGCCGCTTCGCGCTGGCGCTGATTCCTGTCCTGCCGATTCCCCGCTTCTCTTCGTGCCGGCGACGGTATAGCCCCGACGGTAACGAAGGGGAAACGCAACATGGTGCAGGTCTCGGCGCAATCGCCGGCGGGCTGGGCGGATCTGCTGGCCGAAGGGCGGCTGCCGCGATTCGCGATGGTCTGCCTCGGCATCTGGCTGAACGCCGCCGACGCCCTGGTCACCGCCACCATCATGCCCAGCGTCGGCGCCGACCTGGGCGGCTACGCCTATTTCAGCTGGGCCACGGCCGGCTTCCTGATCGGGGCGATCCTGGCCGGCGCCAGCGCCGGGCGGCTGTCGGAGCGCTTCGGGCTGCGCTGGGCCTCGGCCATCGCCGGCCTGGCCTTCGCGCTCGGCTGCGTGCTCAGCGCCGCCGCGCCGACCATCGGCATCTTCCTGGCCGGGCGCGTGCTGCAGGGCGTCGGCAGCGGCTGGGTCGCCGGCTTCTCCATGGTCGCGGTCGCCGTGCTGTTCCCCGAGCGCCATCTGGCCCGGATGTTCGCCGTCGCCTCCGGCATCTGGGGCATCGCCACGATCCTGGGGCCGCTGGTCGGCGGCCTGTTCGCCCAGGCCGGCGACTGGCGCGCCGTGTTCTGGCTGTTCACGGCGCAGTCGCTGGTCTTTGCCGCCGCCGCGCCCTGGCTGCTGAAGGGCACGGTCCGCAGCGGCGGCCAGCCGGGCGTGCCCTGGCCGCAGATCGGCGGGCTGGCGCTCGGGGTCGGCGCCATCGCCATGGCCGATGTCAGCCCGAACCCCGCCGTCGCCCTGGCGCTGGTTGCCGCCGGCCTGGGCATCCTGGTGCTGGTGCTGCGGATCGACGCCGGCGCCCGGGTGCGGCTGCTGCCGCGCCGGGCAGGTGACCTGCACACGGTCTGCGGCACCGCCTATGCCGCGATCTTCGCCTTGATGGCGACCTCGATGGGGCTGAACGTCTACGGCCCTGCCATCCTGCAAACGCTGCACGGCCTGTCGCCGCTGTGGGCCGGCTATGTGGTCGGGGGAATGGCCCTGGCCTGGACCCTCGCCGCCTTCGTCGTCGCCGGCGCCACCGGCACCGGGGAGCTGCGCTGGCTGCTGCGCGGCGCCGGCTGCATCCTGGCCGGCGCGGTGCTGCTGGTGCTGGTGATGCGCGACGCCCCGCTGGCCTGGATCGTCGCCGCCGCCCTGCTGATGGGCGCGGGCTTCGGCTTCTCCTCCAGCCTGCTGAACCGCCGGCTGATCGGCGTCCTGGCCGAGGACGACAAGGCGATCGGCAGCTCGGCCCTGATCGCCGTGCGCCAGACCGGCGGGGCGGTCGGCGCCGCCATCGCCGGCGCGACCGCCAACCTGGTCGGCTTCGGCTCGGGCCTGACGGTCGAGACCGCCCGGGCGGCCGCGCTGTGGGTGTTCGTCACCGCCCTGCCGCTGGCCCTGTTCGGCGCCTGGGCCGCCTGGCGGCTGACCGTCGCGGCGAACCGGCCCGGCTAGCGCGATCCGTCGGCGGCCGGATCGAGGCTGATCCACAGCGCACCTTCGAACGGCAGGGCGGAAAAGCGGCTGTTGACCTCGGCCAGGGTGGCGCCGGGGTCGAGGTCGCCGAAGATCTCCGGCCGCACCCAGCGCGCCACCGCCTCGACCGCCACGATGTTCAGCGGCACGGCGTTGAAGAAGTTCCACAGCCCGTGAACCCGGCCGTCGCGGGCCGCCGCCAGGCCGGACAATCCGGGCGCGGCCAGCACCGCCGCGAGGCTCCGCCGGGCGGCTTCGGCAGGGACGCCGGGGCCGACGACGAATCCCGGCGCATTCTCCGCCTGCGGCAGGCCGGTGGCGATGTAGACCTGCGGATCCCGGCCGATCACATATTCGAGGCTGAGCACCCCGCCGCCGGCGTCCGGGAAGCGGTCCGCGGCGATGTTGCGGCCGCCGACCAGCGACACCAGCTCGCCCAGCCCGGTCTCGCCGATCGCCCAGCAGCAGTCCTCCGGCTGCGGATAGGCGTGCATCAGCACGGTCGGGCCGGTTTCCGGATGCGCCGCCATGCGCCGGCGGATGCGGTCCAGCCGCGCCTCGTAGAAATCGGCGAAGGCGTTGGCCCGGTCCTCGCGGCCGAGCACGCGGCCGAGCAGCCGGATGCCCGGCGCCGTGTTGGCCAGCGGCCGGTGGTTGAAGTCGACCACCACCGCCGGCACCCCGGCCGCGGTCAGCCGGTCCAGGATCTGCCACCCCTGCTCGGTCTCCGCCTGCCAGGCGCCGAAGATCGCGAGATCCGCCCCGACCGTCAGCGCCTTCTCCAGCGAGAAGCTCTCATCCGTGCCGCCGCCCACCACCGGCACCTGGGCCAGGCGCGGGAACTTCGCCAGGAAGGCGGCGTAGAGGCCGGGATCGTATTGCCGCGTGTCGTCGGCCCAACCGGCCAGCAGCGACACGGGATCAGGGTCGATCAGCGCCAGCGCCGCCAGGTTGATGCCCGCCCCCAGCAGCACCGCCCGCGGCTGGTGCGGCACCGTCACCTGCCGGCCGGCGGCGTCGGTCACGGTGACGGGCCACTCCGCCCGGGCGGGCGGGGCGAGCAGACAGGTCAGCAGCAGAAGGGCGCAGGCCAGCGCCTTGCATCGGTTCATGAATCATCCTGGTCACGTTCCCAGAACGACCTAGACGAGAATGAGAATTAATGTCAATTACGCCACGTCTCGATCCGGCGTTCCCAGCCGGGCTTCCCGTGACCGGAGCCGACCTGACTTATGCGACATCGACCAAGCCCCCGCACCTGCCTTCTGCTCGGCCTGCTCGCCACCACGGCGCTCGCGCCGGCACCAATCCTGGCCCAGGCCGGGACGCAGGGGCCGGCTCCGGCCGATGACTCCGGGGTGACCCTCGCCCCGATCGTCGTTCAGGGCAGCACGGAAACGCCGACGACCGAGGTGCGCGGCTTCACCGCCACGAGGAGCGCCAGCGCCACCAAGACCGACACGCCGCTGATCGAGACGCCGCAATCCGTCTCGGTCGTCACCCGCGGCCAGATGGACGCGCGCAACGTGCAGAGCCTGCAGGAGGCCCTGGTCTACACGCCCGGCATCCTGACCGGCCTCTACGGTTTCTCGCCGCGGCTCGACCAGTTCTGGATCCGCGGCTTCGACGCGGCCTATTTCGGCATCTTCCGCGACGGGCTGCGGCAGCCGACCGGCCAGGTCTTCGCCGGCATCCGCACCGAGCCCTACGGCCTCTCGGCCATCAATGTGCTGCGCGGCCCCGCCTCGGCCAATTACGGCCTGTCCTCGCCGGCCGGGCTGGTCGACCTGGTCACCAAGCGCCCGCCGGACGAGCCGCTGCGCGAGGTCGAGCTGCAGTTCGGCAACCACGACCGCTATCAGGGCCAGTTCGACCTCGGCGGACCGCTGGACGAGCAGAACCGCTTCTCCTGGCGCCTGACCGGGCTGTTCCGCGACAGCGACACCCAGATGCCGGCGGTGCCGGACGACCGCGCCTATATCGCCCCGGCCTTCACCTGGCGGCCGAACGAGGACACCACGGTGACCTTCCTCGGCGCCTATCAGAAGGACAAGACCGGCGGCAGCCTGTTCAACTACTACTCGCCGGCGACCGGCCTGCTCGACATCCGCACCGCGGATTCGGCCTGGAACGACCTCGACATGGAGAGCGTGCGGGCGGGCTACGAGATCGAGCACCGGGTCGACGACGCGCTGACGCTGCGGCAGAACTTCCGCTACGCCCATGTCGATTCCAACACCCGCTACGTCTACATCACCGGCCTGTCCGACGACGGCAACACCGTCTTCCGCCGCGCCGGGCAGGACCGCGAGAGCCTGGACACGGTGTCGGTCGACAACCAGGCGCAGCTGCGCTTCGACACCGGGCCGGTGCAGCACACGCTGCTGGCGGGCCTCGACTACACCTTCCTCGACACCACCAACATCGCCGGCGACGGCCCGGCGCCGGACCTCGACCTGACCACGCGGAACTACGGCAAGCAGCACATCGACATGCCGGCGGTCTACGCCCGCACCCTTCAGCAGCAGCAGCAGATCGGCGTCTATCTGCAGGACCAGATCCGCTTCGGCGGCTGGCTGCTGACGCTGAGCGGCCGGCACGACTGGCTCGAGACCACGAGCCAGGAGCGCATCGCCGGCACCGATCAGGACGCCTCCGACAGCGCCTTCACCGGCCGCGTCGGCCTGAGCTACGTCACCGATTTCGGCCTCGCGCCCTATGTCTCCTACGCCACCTCCTTCACCCCGAACACCGGGACGGACTGGCAGGGCCGCCTGTTCAAGCCGACGACCGGGGAGCAGATCGAGGCCGGCATCAAGTACCAGCCCGAGGGGCTGAACAGCCTGATCACCGCCTCGGTGTTCCAGATGACCCAGGAGAACGGGCTGATCGCGGACTCGGCCCATGTCAACTTCCGGGCCGCCCGCGGCGAGGTGCGGGTGCGCGGCATCGAGCTGGAGGCCCTCGCCGATCTCGGCGAGGGCTTGAGCCTGCAGCTGGCCTACACCTATCTCGACCCGGAGGTGACCGAGGGCACCGCGGCGACGGAGGGCAAGGACCCGTCCGGCATCCCGAACCACATCGTCTCCGCCTGGGCCGACTACCGGGTTCCGGACACGGTCGTGCCGGGGCTGAGCCTGGGCGCCGGCATGCGCTATATCGGGTCGAGCTATCGCGACGACGACAACACCACCGGCCGGAACGAGGCGGTGACCCTGTTCGACGCCGCGATCCGCTACGATCTCGGCGCGGTCGAGCCGCGGCTGGATGGGGTGCAGCTGGCGGTCAACGCCACCAACCTGTTCGACCGCGACTACACCACCTGCGCCCAGGGCTACTGCTACGAAGGCCAGGGCCAGACGGTGATCGGCAGCATCCGCTACCGGTGGTGATGTACTGAACGGCCGGTGCCGGCTTCGTAGGTTGGGTTCGCGGCATGCGAACCCAACCTACACGATGCAATGGTCCTAGGCCGCAGCCGCCCTCGGCTCCTTCCGCACTTCGGCGCTGTAGGCGTCGATCATGATCTTGCAGATCTGGCCCGGGGTGAAGCGGTGCGCCCCGATCTCGCCGACCGGGGTGATCTCCGCCGCGGTGCCGGTCAGGAAGACCTCGGTGGCCTTCGCCAGCTCCTCCGGCTGGATGTGCCGCTCGACCACCTCGATGCCGTTGCGGCGGGCCAGCTCGATCGCGGTCTGGCGGGTCAGGCCGTTCAGGAAGCAGTCGGCGGTCGGCGTATGCAGCTTGCCGTCGATGGCGAGGAAGACGTTGGCGCCGGTCGCCTCCGCCACATAACCGCGGTAGTCGTACATCAGCGCGTCCTGGTAGCCGGCCGCCTCGGCCTTGTGCTTGGCCAGGGTGCAGATCATGTACAGGCCGGCCGCCTTGGCATGTACCGGCGCCGAGTCCGGCGATGGGCGGCGCCAGTCGGACAGGGTCAGGCGGATGCCCTTCATCTTGGCCTCGGCCGAGAAGTAGCTCGGCCATTCCCACACCGCGATGGCGACATGGATGGTGTTGGCCTGGGCCGACACGCCCATCATCTCCGACCCGCGCCACGCCACCGGGCGGATATAGGCGTCGGTCAGGCCGTTCTTCTCAAGGGTCAGCTTCTTTGCCGCATCGAGCTCCGCCACGCTGTAGGGCAGCTTCATGCCGAGCGTGGTCGCCGAGAAGTGCAGCCGCTTGGAATGCTCCGTGCCCTTGAAGATCCGGCCGTTGTAAGCCCGCTCCCCTTCGAATACAGAACTGGCGTAGTGTAGCCCGTGAGTCAGGACATGGATGTTGGCGCTACGCCATTCGACCAGCTTGCCGTCCATCCATATCCAGCCGTCACGGTCGTGGAAGGGAGGAGTCGTCGACATGATGGGCCTTTCCCGCATTGTCATTTGTGTCGCCGTCGGACCGTGAGCGGTAACATTCGGGGTGAAAACAAGTCAACATGGCTGACATAAAATCGCCCGTGAACCCGCTCTTCCTCCGAGAGGAGGAGATCCGCCAAGGCATCGAACTGTTATTCTACGCCTATCGCGGCTTCACTGCCGAGCCCGATGCGCTGCTCGCAACCCTGGGTCTCGGCCGGGCCCATCACCGTGCGCTTTATTTCATCGGGCGGCATCCGGAGATCACGGTCAGTGCGCTGCTGGCGATCCTGCGCATCACCAAGCAGAGCCTGGGCCGGGTCCTGAACGACCTGGTCGAGCGCGGCTATGTCGAGCAGCGGCAGGGCCAGCGCGACCGGCGCCAGCGCCTCTTGACCCTGACCGACAGGGGCGCGGTGCTGGAGCGCCAGCTGTTCGAGAGCCAGCGCAAGCTGATCGGCCAGGCCTACCGCAACGCCGGGGCGGAGGCGGTGGACGGCTTCCGCAAGGTGCTGGAAGGGCTGATCGCGCTGAGCGAGCCGGCCGCCGCGGAGGAGGAGCCGGAGACTCCGGCCCCCGCCTCCCGGGTCGCGAGCCGGTAGCCGGCCATGACCATGACCGCCGACGAGCCCGCCCATGTCCTGGTCGTCGAGGACGACCGCCGGGTCCGCGAGCTGCTGCGCAAATACCTGATGGAGAACGGCTTCCTGGTGACGGCCGCGGTCGACGCCGCGGATGCGCGCGAGAAGCTGGCCGCGATCGCCTTCGACCTGATCGTGCTGGACGTGATGATGCCGGGCGAGACCGGGCTGCAGCTGACCGCCGACCTGCGCCAGCGCATGAGCACGCCGATCCTGCTGCTGACCGCGCGCGGCGAGCCGGAGGACCGGATCGCCGGGCTGGAGAGCGGCGCCGACGACTACCTGCCGAAGCCGTTCGAGCCGCGCGAGCTGGTGCTGCGCATCAACAGCATCCTGCGCCGCCTGGCGCCCCCGCCGCCGCGGGCCGCCGGCACCATCCGGCTCGGCGCCTTCACCTTCGACATCGAGCGCGGCGAATTGCTGCAGGAGGGCGAGCACGTGCGCCTGACCACCGGCGAGGAGAACCTGCTGCGCATCCTGGCCCAGCACGCCGGCGAGACCGTGTCGCGCGAGGCGCTGACCGAATCCGGCACCATCGACGGCGGCGTCCGGGCGGTCGACGTGCAGGTGACGCGGCTTCGGCGTAAGATCGAGCCGGACCCGCGCCTGCCCCGATACCTCCACACCGTGCGCGGCGAAGGCTATGTGCTGAGACCCGACGGATGATGCGAGCTCCCGCCGCCCTGCCCCGGCTGTCCACCCCCCTCCGGCTGCGGGCGCGGATCAAGAAGTTCCTGCCGCGGACCCTGTTCGGCCGGGCGCTGGTGATCATCGTCACGCCGATGATCCTGGCCCAGGCAATCTCCACCTACGTCTTCTTCGGCCGCCATATCGACGTGATCACCACGACGATGGCGCGCACCGTCTCCGGCGAGATCGGCCTGACCATCGACGAGATCGCCGACGGCATGACACCCGTCGCCCGCGGCGCCGTGTTCCTGCGGGCGCAGCGGAACACCGGGCTGATCTACGGCTTCGATCCCGGCGTCGAGCTTGGCCCGACCGGAAGCGGCGCGCTGGACGAGGGCCAGCGCGCCCTCGCCCGGGCCATCCGCGCCTCGCAGCCCTACGACTTCACCATCCAGTCCTCCAGGGACGACGACACCGACGTCGTCCGCATGCAGCTGCCGGACGGCGTGCTGACGGTGGAGGTGCCGTCGAAGCGGCTGTCCAGCTTCACCACCAACCTGTTCTACCTGTCGATGCTAGGGTCGACGGTAATCCTGTCCGCCGTCGCCATCATCTTCATGCGCAACCAGCTGCGCCCGATCCGGCGGCTGGCGATCGCCGCCGACCGCTTCGGCAAGGGCCGCGACATGCCGGGATTCCGGCCGCATGGGGCGGAAGAGATCCGCCAGGCCTCCGAGGCCTTCATCGACATGCGCGACCGCATCCGCCGCCAGATCCAGCAGCGCACCGAGATGCTGGCCGGGGTCAGCCATGACCTGCGCACGCCGCTGACCCGGATGAAGCTGCAGCTCGCCATGCTCGGCGACGGGCCGGACATCGACGAGCTGCGCGCCGATGTCGACGAGATGCGGCAGATGATCGACGCCTATCTCGCCTTCGCCCGCGGCGAGGGAACCGAGGAGGCGACGCCGACCGACCTCGCCGCCTTCCTGGAGGAGGTGGTGGTGGCCGCCCGGCGGGAGGGCGCCGACATCGCCTTCGACACGCCGGAGAGCCATGTCCTGCCGCTGCGGCGCGAGGCGATGCGGCGCTGCCTGGCGAATCTGCTGTCCAATGCGCGGCGTCATGCCCGGCACGTCTGGCTGTCCGTGGTCCCGGACGACGGCACCGTCGCCCTGGTGGTGGACGACGACGGCCCGGGCATTCCGCCGGACCAGCGCGAGGAGGCGATGAAGCCCTTCGTCCGGCTGGACGAATCGCGCAACCAGGAGACCGGCGGCACCGGCCTCGGCCTCGCCATCGCCCGCGACGTGGCGCGCCGCCATGGCGGCGATCTGGTGCTGTCGACCTCGCCGATGGGCGGGCTGCGCTGCACGGTGCGCCTGCCGCTCTGAACCGTTGGGAGGGGGATCCGATGGGCCTGTTGCGGGAGATCGTGTTCGAAAGCCGGTCGGCGCCGGCCCTGGCCCGGTTCTGGGCTGCGGTGCTCGACGGCTACGCCTTGCGCGCCTACGACCAGGCCGAGATCGACCGGCTGGCCGCGCTGGGCTTCACGCCGGAGACCGACCCTGTCGTCCTGGTCGACGGGCCGGGCCCCAGCCTGTGCTTCCATCAAGTGCCGGGGCGGGACTACACCAACAACCGCGTCCATCTCGACATCGCCGCGCCCGACCGCGCGGCCGAGGTGCGGCGCCTGCTGGCCCTCGGCGCCAGGATCCAGCGCGAGGCGGACGGCTACACGGTGATGCTCGACCCGGAGGGCAACCAGTTCTGCGTCGCCGATCCATCGCACCCGGAACCCTCGACGTGACCGAAACGGATTCGTTTGCGGACCAGCTCGTCGCGCTCCTGCCCAATCTCCGCCGCTTCGCGATCTCCCTGTGCCGGACCCGCGACGGCGCCGACGACCTGGTGCAGGCGGCCTGCGAACGGGCGCTGGCCAATGCCGACCGCTTCGAGCCCGGCACGCGCTTCAACGCCTGGATGTTCCGGATCCTGCGCAACCTGTGGATCGACCAGGTGCGCAAGCGCAGCACGGCCGGACCGCAGGAGGACATCGACCAGCGCCAGGACATCGTCGGCGCCTCCGGCGAGCGCGATGTCGAGGCGCGGCTGACGCTGAACGCCGTCGGCCAGGCGATCATGACCCTGCCCGACGAGCAGCGCGAGGTCCTGCTCCTCGTCTGCGTCGAGGACCTGTCCTACAAGGAGGCCGCCGATGTCCTCGGGATCCCGATCGGAACGGTGATGAGCCGGCTGGCGCGGGCCCGGAAGAATCTCGCCGACGCCGCGGGAATGAACCCCGGCCCGTCACGTTCAGAGATCACGAAGGCGGGGAGCAGATGATCGCGCGCGAATTCGACGACCGGACCCTGATGGCCTTCGCCGACGGCGAGCTCGACGACGAGACCGCCGCCGCGGTCGAGACGGCCATGGAGACCGACGACGAGCTCGCCGGCCGGGTCGCCCTGTTCCTCGAAACCAGGATCCAGGCGAAGGACGCGCTGAGGCCGCTCGTCGAGGAACCGGTGCCCGCGGCGCTCGAGGGTTCGGTGCGGCGGATGCTCGACGCGGCGAAGCCGGGCGTCGCCCCTTCGCAGCAAGGCGGGGCGGCGCCTGTCGTTCCACTCAAGGGGGCCGATCGCCGGGTGCCGTCGCGCCCGCAGCGCCCCTGGGTGATGCCGCTGGCCGCGTCGCTGGCGGCGATCGTCTTCGGCCTCGGCGGATATCTGATCGGCACGGGCGGCCAGGGCGCGCCGCAGGGCTTCGCGGTGGCGGGGCTGAGCAGCCCGGCGCTGTCGGAGGCGCTCGGGCGGGTCCCGTCCGGCGAGGAGGCCGTCCTGGCGGGCTCCGGCGACCGGCTCCGTGCCGTTGCCTCGTTCCGCGATGCCGGCGGCCTGCTGTGTCGCGAGTTCGAGGTGGACACCGCCGCCGGCTCCTCCGTGGTCTCGGTGGCCTGCCGCGCGGACGGCGCCTGGTCGGTGCGTTTCGCCGTGGTCGCCCCCGTGCGCGACGGCGGATACGCTCCGGCGTCGTCGATGGAGGCGCTCGACGCCTACCTCGCATCGGCCGGCGCGCATGAGCCGCTCTCGCCGGCGGACGAGGCCGCGGCGCTGGCCACGGGACGATAAGCGCGGCGGCCGGTCGCCACCCCATCGCGACGGTACGGAATAACGCCTCCTCCGCCCCGTTAACCGGGCAGTGAATCCGGAGGTTTCCGATGCTGTCGCTCATCCGCCGGCCCGCGCCGGTCATCGAATTCGTCTGCCAGCCGCAGGATCACGGGGTGATCGCCGAGCCGAAACCGGCGAAGTCCGTCCTCCCCGACTGGTTCCGCAAGCTTCCGCCGGTCGACAAGGAGCACCTCACCGTCACCAACAACGGGCTGACGGTGAAGCGCTGCATGCCGTTCTTCGACGCCATGGCGACGGGATGGATCCTGCCGCTGGCGGCGACGGTGCGCCTCGACATCCGGGACGGCGGCCGCGCCGTCGAGGCGGGGTGGGAATTCGACCGGGTGATGGTCAGCAACCACGGCGCCCATCAGGTCGCGGGCAACCCGAAGGAGCCCCGCCCGCCCTGCAAGTTCCACAACCACTGGTCGATCCGAACGCCGCCGGGCTGGAGCTGCCTGTTCCTGCCGCCGCTCAACCGCCCGCCGCAGCCCTTCGAATGCGTCGCCGGCATCGTCGACACCGACACCTATGCGGCGCATATCCATTTCCCGTTCTTCGCCACCGCGCCCGACGGGCTGTACGTGATCGAGAAGGGCACGCCGCTGGTCCAGGTCATCCCGTTCCGCCGCGAGGAGGCGGCGATCCGGGCGAAGATCCGGCCGGAGACCGCCGATCAGGCGAAGCAGCGTGAAACCGCCCACCGCAACACGATCGCCGGCGAAGGCTGGTACCGCCGCTGGGCCCGCGCCGCCCGATAGGAATTCCGCTTCGGACCAGATGATACGGGGGCCCTGAGGGCCCCCGTACTTTGCAGGATCAGCGCCGCCGCCAGCGGCCTTCGCCGCCGCTGGAATTGGAGGAGCTGTTCGAGGACGAGTTGGAGCTCGAATTCGACGAGTTGTTGGACGAGGAGTTCGAGCTCGAATTGTTGGACGAGTTCGAGCTCGAGTTGTTCGAGGAGTTGGAGCTCGAATTCGACGATGAGTTCGAGCTCGAATTGGACGAGCTGTTGCCGGCGACGATGATCGTCCCGTCGCTGCGGCCGGCCAGGGCGGTCGATGTGCGCTCGAAGTCCATGGACGCCGCCGGATGCTCCTTCGCCTGCGCCGAGGCGCCCGCAACCGCGGCCACGCCGGCGATCAGGGCCGACATCAGCTTCCCGTATCTCGTCATGGTGCTTGCTCCTGTGAGACCGGACCGGGTTTTGGTCCGCAGGGGGAACGGGCCGCCCTGCGGAATATTCCGGAAGACGTCCAGGCCGGGTGCGAAGATGGCCGGCCGACGGAATAAGGGCCGCGCGCCGCCCGTTCATCCGTCGACCACAGCCTTGCCGCACCGCGCCACCCGGCGTCATGCTGGGACCTGCACGGCCCGACACCGACCAGGAGAGACACCGCTTGGCTTCCGTCCTTCGCCGCTTCGCCCTGGGCGTTCTGTTCCTGGCAGGCGCAGGCGCCGTCCCGGATCCGTGGCCATTCGGCGGCGGCGTGTTCTCCCTGGCGTCGCCGGCGCTCGCCGATGACGACGACGGCGGTGGGGATGACGACGGCGGGGGCGATGACGGCGGCGGACGCTCGGGCAGCGGCAGCGGCGGACGCGACGGCGGGAGGGGTGGTGACGACCGTGACGACGACGGCGGCGTGTTCCCCTTCTTCCGCGACCTCTTCGATCCCGCCCCTCCGCCATCGCCCCCCCAGCGGGCGAGGCGCGCCGCCCCGCCTCCGCCGAGGCCCGCCTATGCGCCGGCCGAGCTGGTCGCCATCGGCAGCGCCGAAGACCTCGCGGCGGCCGAAGGCCTGGGCTTCCTCGTCATCGCCGACGAGGAGATCGGCCTGGTCGGCAGTCGGCTGGCGCGGCTGCGCGTCCCGGCCGGCCTGACGCTGGCCCAGGCGCGACAGCGCCTCGTGGCGGCGAGGCCCGCCGTCGCGGCCGACCTCAACCACTACTACCGCCCCGAAGCCGCGCCCGGCTGTGCCGAAGACCCCTGCCTGGCGCGGTCGCTGATCGGCTGGCCGCGGGACGGCGTGCTCTCCGCCGCCACCCCGCGCATCGGCCTGATCGATACGGGGATCAACCTGGCGCACGAGGCCCTGAAGGACCGGAGGATCGACCTCACATCCCTGTCCGACGCGCCCCGCGATCCGTCATCCAAGGTGCATGGAACGGCGATCGCGGCGCTCCTCGTCGGCGCGAACGGCAGCCGGACGCCCGGGCTGCTGCCCAATGCGGAGCTGGTCGCCGTCGATGCGTTCCATCACGAACGCGGCGACGACCGCAGCGACGCCTATGACCTTGTCCGCGCCCTGAACATCGTCGCGGCGAAGGACGTCGACGTCATCAATCTGAGCCTCGCCGGTCCCAACAACGAGGTTCTCCAGCGGGCGGTCGCGGCGATCGCCGCCCGGGACCTGATGATGGTGGCCGCCGCCGGCAACGACGGGCCCAGCGCCGATCCGATCTATCCGGCCGCCTATCCCGACGTGACCGTGGCGACGGCCGTCGACCACCGGTACCGGCCCTACCGGCGCGCCGGCCGCGGCGGGCACATCGATTTCGCCGCCCCCGGCGTCGATGTGTGGACGGCGGCCTCGGTCAGCGGCGCGCGCCCCAGGACAGGGACCTCCTTCGCCGCCCCCTTCATCACCGCCGCCATCGCCCATGTCCGGGCGGCGTCGCCCGACCTGAAGCGCGCCGAGGTCAAGCAGGCTCTGGCCGCCGCGGTCGAGGACCTGGGCGCCCCCGGCCGCGACCCGGTCTTCGGCTGGGGCCTGCTGCGGCTCGACCGGCTCGATCCGGCGGCGGGAGCGGCCTCTCCGCCGGCCCCTGGCGTTCCGATCGAGGGCGGCCGCATCCACCCCACCGGCATGAATTGATCAGCCCCCCGGCGCCCCCCGCTCCGCGATCAGGCGGTCGACCGCCTGCGGCTGCAGCCGGGTGTCGACCACCAGCCGGGCCGCGCCCAGCAACCCCGCCAGCTCGCCGGCGCGGGCGGCGACGATGGTCAGGTCGCGCGTCGCCAGCGGCAGGCAGCGCTGGTAGACGAACTCCCGGACCCCGGTCAGCAGATGCTCTCCCGCCTCGGACAGGGTGCCGCCGACCACGATGACGCTGGGGTTCAGGACGCTGACAACGTCGGCCGCCACCTCGCCCAGCACCCGGCCGGCCTGGCGCACCAGGCTGATCGCCTCGGGCCGGTTGCGCCCGACCAGATCCATCACGTCGCGCGCGTCCCGTGCCTTGAAGCCCTGGGCCCGCAGGTCGCGGGCGATCGCCCAGCCGGCGGCATAGGCCTCGACGCAGCCCAGCTTGCCGCAGCGGCACAGCGGCGCCTCGGCGTCGCGCAGCTGGATGTGGCCGATGTCGCCCGCGGCCCCGCGGGCGCCGCGATGCATCCGGCCGTCGGTGATGATGCCGCTGCCGATGCCGGTGCCGGCCTTGATGAAGACCAGCTGCCGCTCCTCCGGCCAGAACCGGCGGTGCTCGGTCAGGGTGCGCAGCCGGACGTCGTTCTCGGCCAGAACCGGCGCCGCATAGTCGCCCGCGAACCAGCCGGGAATGTCGAAATCGTCCCAGCCGGTCATCACCGAAGGCCCCACGACCCGTCCGGCGGCATGGTCCACCGGCGCCGGCAGGCACAGCCCGATGCCCAGCACCTCCGATGCCGGCCGGCCGATCTCGGCCAGGAGATCGCGGAACTGCTGCGCGATCCAAGTCAGGATCGGCACCGGACCCGTGCCGACATCGAGCGCGCCGAGCCTCTCCGCGAGCACATTGGGCCCGAGATCGGTCGCCGCCACCCGGATGCGGCTCTCGCCGACATCCGCCGCCAGCACCACGCCGAAGCGCTGGTTCAGTTTCAGCACGCGGGCCGGCCGGCCGCCGCTTGCTTGCGTCTCCTCCGTCTCCTGCAGCAGCCCGGCCTCGAACAGCACGCCGAGGCGCTGGGTGATGGTGGCGCGCGACAGGTCGGAGATGCGGGTGAGGTCGGCCCGCGACCGCGCCTGGCCGGACAGGATCAGCGACAGCACATGGCCGGCGCCGGCGGTGCCAAGGGCGTGGATCTCAGGGTCGGACGCAGTCATCTTCCACTAATGCTCTTTTCCAGACAAAAGATCCAGATCATCGGATTGACTCCGATCAAAAGCCCGATCTATCGTGGCCATCGCCGGTCAATCGTCCGGCCAATGCGCAGGGCTGGCGCCGCAGAAGCGCCCGCCCGCAAACAGGAGGAAACCGCGATGATCCGATCGCAGAGGTCTGCGCTTGCTCCGAACCCCCGCCGCCTCGCCGGCCTGCTCGCCGCCGGCGCCATCGGGCTGGCCCTGGCCGCCGGCAGCACGGCGGCGATGGCGCAGGAGGCCATCGTCGGGCTGGTCACCAAGACCGAGGTCAATCCGTTCTTCGTCAAGATGCGTCAGGCCGCCGAGGCGGAGGCCAAGGCCAAGGGCCTGAAGCTGATCGCCCGCGCCGGCAAGTTCGACGGCGACAATGAGGGCCAGGTGGCCGCGATCGAGGACCTGATCAGCGCCGGCGCCAAGGGCATCCTGATCACCCCGAACAACTCGACCGGCGTGCTCGGCGCGGTCAAGAAGGCGCGCGACGCCGGCATCCTGGTGATCGCGCTGGACACCGCGACCGACCCGGCGGACGCGGTCGACGCCACCTTCGCCACCGACAATTTCGAGGCCGGGGTGCAGCAGGGCCAGTACGCCCGCAAGGCGCTGGGCGACAAGGCGCCGAAGCTGGCGATGCTGGACGGCACGCCGGGCGGCACGGTCGACACCTTCCGCCATGACGGCTTCCTCAAGGGCTTCGGCATCGCCGAGGGCGACGCCGTGATCGTCGGCAAGCAGAACACCAACGGCGCCCAGGACAAGGGCCAGACGGCGATGGAGAACCTGCTGTCGGCCCACCCCGACATCAACGTCGTCTACACGATCAACGAGCCGGCGGCGCAAGGCGCCTACGCCGCGATCCGCGCGGCGGGCAAGGAGGAGGACATCGTGGTCACCTCGATCGACGGCGGCTGCCTGGGCGTCAAATACGTCAAGGACGGGCGGGTCGCCGCGACGGTGATGCAGTTCCCGTACAAGATGGCGCAGATGGGCGTCGACGCCGTGGCCGAATACGCCAAGAGCGGCAAGAAGCCGACCGGCTTCGTCAACACCGGCTCCTTCCTGATCACCGGCAAGCCGCTGCCGGGGCTGGAGTCCAAGGATCTCGACTTCGGAGAGAAGAACTGCTGGGGCTGATGACCAGCGCGACCGGGGCGGGCCGCATCAGGCCCGCCCATCCCCTCCCGAACGAGAGAGCAATGGCCCCTTCCTCGTCCTGGATCGGTCGGGCCGCGCGGGTTCTGACCACGCCGCCGCTCGGGCCCCTGATCGTGCTGGTCGCCTTCGCCGCCGTGTTCACGGCGATGAGCGACCGCTTCCTGACCCCCGGCAACCTGTCGCTGATCGTGCAGCAATCGGTGATCATCGGCACGCTGGCGATCGGCCAGACGCTGGTGATCCTGACCGCCGGCATCGACCTCGCGACCGGCGCCATCGCCGTGCTGGGCACCATCGTCGCCGGCAAGCTGGTGGACGAGGGCCATGCCGCCCTGCCCTCGCTGCTGCTGGCGATCGGGCTGTGCAGCCTGGTCGGGCTGATCACCGGCACGCTGGTCAGCCGGCTGAAGCTGCCGCCCTTCATCGTCACGCTCGGCATGCTCGGCATCGTCACCGCCGCCACCCGGCTGTTCTCAGGCGGCGGCGCCTTCCCGGTGCTGGACGACCTGCTGAGCTGGTCCGGCAACACGCTGCGCCTGGGTGGCGCCGTGGTCACCTACGGCATGATCATCATGCTCGGGCTCTACGCGCTGGTCTGGTACCTGCTGAACCAGACCGCCTGGGGCAAGCATGTCTACGCCATCGGCAACAGCCCGGAGGCGGCGCGACTGGTCGGCATTCCGGTGCAGCGGCGGCTGCTGTCGGTCTACCTCTTCGCCGCCTTCCTCTACGGCATCGGCGCCTGGCTGGCGCTGGGGCGGATCCCGAACGCCGACCCGAACGCGATGCAGACCGCCAACCTCGACAGCATCACCGCGGTGGTGATCGGCGGCACCAGCCTGTTCGGCGGCCGCGGCAGCCTGATCGGCACGCTGATCGGCGTGCTGATCGTCGGCGTGCTGCGCAACGGCCTGACCCTGATCGGCATCGACCCGCTGTGGCAGGACCTGGTCACCGGCGTCCTGGTGATCACCGCGGTCGCGCTGGACCAGCTGTCACGATGGAGGCGGGTATGACCGCGACCGTCCTGGAGGCCCGCGGCGTGGTCAAGCGCTACGGCCATGTCACGGCACTTGGCGGCGTCGATTTCGAGCTGCGCGACGGCGAGGTGCTGGCGGTGGTCGGCGACAACGGCGCCGGCAAGTCGACCCTGATCAAGGTGCTGTCCGGCGCCATCACCCCGGACGGGGGCGAGGTGCGGCTGGACGGCCAGCCGGTGCGGTTCCACGGCCCTCTCGACGCCCGCCGCCGCGGCATCGAGACGGTGTACCAGGACCTGGCGGTGGCGCCGGCCCTGGACATCGCCACCAACCTCTATCTGGGGCGCGAGCTGCGCCGGCCCGGCCCACTGGGCCGCTGGCTGCGGCTGCTGGACAAGCCGCGGATGCGCCGCGAGGCGCAGCGCCACATGGACGAGCTGCGCTTCCGCCTGCCCTCGATCACCCATGCGGTCGAGAGCCTGTCCGGCGGACAGCGCCAGGGCGTCGCCGTGGCCCGCGCCGCGGTGTTCGCCCGCAAGCTGGTGATCATGGACGAGCCGACGGCGGCGCTGGGCGTGCGCGAGACCGGCCAGGTGCTGGACCTGATCCGCGGCATCCGCGACCGCGGCCTGCCGGTCGTCCTGATCAGCCACAACATGCCGAACGTGTTCGAGGTGGCCGACCGCATCCATGTGATGCGTCTCGGCCGCCGCGTCGCCGTCACCTCGCCGCAGCGCCACAGCATGGCCGAGGTGGTGGCGATCATGACCGGGGCGATGCCGGGCGACCAGCCGGCCCCGAACGCCGAGACGGCCCAATGATTCCTTCCCCCAACCGACCGAAAGACGAGAGACCGAGCATGACCCGCCTGGACGAGAAGCTGGCCCGCATCCGCGCCGGACAGTACAAGCGCAGCGACTTCATCATCGCCGACGCCAAGGACGGCGACATGGGGCCGAGCCTGACCTCGACCGGCCCGAAGCGCGCGCCGGACGGCAGCTGGACCCGCTACCGCACCCGCGACGAGTTCCTGGACACCATCCGCCAGGTGGTGGAGCAGGACATCGTCGACATCATGCTGGTCTCGGCCTCGAACCTGGAGCGGCTGGTCGAGAGCGGCACCTTCCGCAACAGCAAGGTGAAGCCGGCGATCCGCGCCAACGACACCACCGATGTCTGGGTGGTGCGCGGCGGCACCTATGCGCAGCAGCCGTCGCGGCCGTTCCGCTCGGCCGTCCTGCCGCAGGTGAGGCATGGCGGCACGGCGCCCGACCCGAAGGCGCCGGTGACCGGCACCGATCTCGGCCTCTACTCCGTCACCTTCAACAACGACCTCGACGCCGACGTCCGGTCGCTGGAGGCCTTCGCCGCGTTCCGGGCCGACTGCGCCGCCAACGGCTTCAAGTATTTCTTCGAGGTGTTCAACCCGAATGTCGCCACCGGCATCGACCCGGCGGTGCAGCCGCACTATCTGAACGACTGCATCCTGCGCTGCCTGGCCGGGGTGATGAAGGCCGACCGGCCGCAGTTCCTGAAGATCCCCTATAACGGCCCGAAGGCGCTGGAGGAGCTGGCCAGCTTCGACCCGAGCATCGTCGTCGGCGTGCTGGGCGGCGGCGCCGGCACCACCCGCGACTGCTTCGAGCTGCTGCACCAGGCCGAGAAGTACGGCGCCCGCGTCGCCCTGTTCGGCCGCAAGATCAACCTGGCGGAATCGCCGCTGGCGATGGTGAGCTTCATGCGCCAGGTGGCGGACGGCACGATCGCGCCGGAGGAGGCCGTGCGCGCCTATCACGGCGAGCTGCAGAAGCAGGGCATCACCCCGCTGCGGCCGCTGGCCGACGACGTGCAGACCACCGAAGCCGTGCTGAAGCAGGGCTGAGATGCGCTCCGGCATCATCTGCGGCGGCACGATCTGCATCGACGTCAACAAGGTCCTCGACCGCTTCCCGCCGCAGGAACACGTCGCCAAGATCGTGGAGGAGACGCCGGATTCCGGCGGTCCCGGCTTCAACATGGCGGTCGACCTCGCCCGCCTGGGCGCGCCCTTCCCGATCGAGGTGGTGGGCGTGGTCGGCGACGACGTCTATGGCGAGCTGGCGCTGCAGGTCTGCCGCGACCACGGCATCGGCGCCGGCCGGATCGCGGTGCTGCCGGGCGGCCGCACGGCCTATACCGACGTGATGATCGTGGCCGAGGGCGGGCGGCGCACCTTCTTCTACCAGGAGGGGGTCAACGCCCTGCTCTCGCCCGGGCATTTCGACCTGGCGGGGTCGACCGCCAGGATCTTCCATGTCGGGTCGCCCGGGGTGCATGCCCGGATGGACGCGCCCCAGGGCAACGGCAACGGCTTCACCGAGGTGCTGGCCCGCGCCCGCGCCTCGGGCCACCGCACCAATCTGGAGCTGGTCGGGGTGGCCGGCGACCGGCTGCGCGACCTGACGGTGCCGTGCCTGCCGCTGCTCGACAGCATCATCATCAACGAGCTGGAGGCGACGGCGCTGACCGGCGTCGAGACCCATCGCGACGGCCGGCCGGACTGGACGCTGGTGGAGCAAGCGGCCGCGGCGCTGATCCGCATGGGCGTGTCCACCCTGGCGGTGGTGCATTTCCCGGAGGGCGTGGTCGCCGCCGACCGCGACGGCCGCCTGTGGCGCCAGGGCGCGGCCTGGGTGCCGCCGGAATCGGTCAAGAGCACCAACGGCGCCGGCGACGCCCTGGCCTCCGGCGTCATGCTGGGGCTGCACGAGGGCTGGCCGGTGGAGAAAGGGCTGCGGCTGGGCGTCTGCGTCGCGGCGCTCAGCCTCGGCTCGTACAGCACATCACGGGCCATTCCATCGGCCGAGGAGTGCTTCGCCTATGGCGAGAGGGCGGGATTCAAGCCGACGGCGTAGGTTGGGTTCGCATCGCGAACCCAACATTGGGGGCCGTGCAAAAGAGGGTTGGGTTCGCTGTCGCGAACCCAACCTACGCGCTCCTACCCGGGGATCGGGAATCTCCGGGCAAAATCCCGCACCGCGTTCGCCAGCGCCGCCTCCGGCCTTGCGCCGGTGACCGCGTCGACGATCAGGTCGGCCAGGGCCTTCATCTGGCCTTCGCGCATGCCGCGGGTGGTGACGGCCGGCGTGCCGAGCCGCAGCCCGGAGGGGCGCAGCGGCGGCCTTGCGTCGTCCGGCACCACCTGCTTGTTCGAGACCAGGCCGACGCGGTCCAGCCGCTGCTGCGCCTCGTCGCCGTCGATGCCGAAGCTGGCGGCCACGTCGACCACCATCAGGTGGTTGTCGGTGCCGCCGGTCACCAGCTGCGCGCCGCGTCCCTGCAGCGCCTCGGCCAGAGCCTTGGCGTTGTCCAGCACGCGGCTTGCATAGGCCTGGAACTCATCCTGCGCCGCCAGGTGCAGCGCGGTGGCCAGGGCCGCCACCTGGTCCATATGCGGGCCGCCCTGCAGCCCCGGGAACACCGCCTGGTCGATCGCCTTGCGGAACGGCTCGCGGCACAGGATCAGCCCGCCGCGCGGCCCGCGCAGGGTCTTGTGCGTGGTGGTGGTGACGACGTCGAAGCCGGCCGCCAGCGGGTTCGGCAGCGCCTTGCCGGCGATCAGCCCGCCGATATGCGAGACGTCGGCCATGGTGATCGCCCCGACCTCGTCGGCGATCGCCTTGAAGGCGGCGTAGTCGGTGTCGCGCGGGTAGGAGGAAAAGCCGGTGATCAGCAGCTTCGGCCGCTCGCGCCGCGCGGTCTCGCGGATCGCGTCGAAGTCGAAGCCGCCGCCGGCCACGGTGCCGTAGCGGACGAAGCGGAAGATCCGGCCCATGGCCGAGACCGGGGCGCCATGGGTCAGGTGGCCGCCATGCGACAGGTCCATCGCCAGGATGGTGTCGCCGGGGGCGAGCAGGCCGAAATACACCGCCTGGTTCATCGGCGACCCGGACAGCGGCTGGACATTGGCGTACTCGGCCCCGAACAGCGCCTTGGCCCGGCCCTGGGCCAGCTCCTCGATCTCGTCGGCATGGAGGTTGCCGCCGTAGTAGCGCCGGCGCGGCTGGCCCTCGGCGTATTTGTCGGCGAAGACCGAGCCGAGCAGCGGCCGCAGCTCCGGAAAGGCGTGGTTCTCCGACGCGATCAGGGTCAGGCCCTGGCTCTGCCGGCGCTCCTCGCGCTCGAGGATGGCGGCGGCCTCCGGATCGGCGGCGGCCAAGCGGGCTCGCGGATCGAGATCGACCGGGTCGGGCTGGTGCTGGTATTCCATTCGGGGCTGCTCCGTTTCGATGCCTGGACACGAATCGCCCGACCAGCTTCCAAGGAAGGCTGCCCAGGCGAGCGGCATCGAAACGGTCCTCCACGCTCCCTCGGGGTGCTCCCCGTCTCGCCAGTCACGTGGAGGGTATGGCTGATCCTGCGATCGCAATGATGATCGGCGGGACGCGGCGCCGCGTCAATCGCGGAGAGCTAGAACATCCGCCCGCCATTCGGCACGGGCCGCTCGATCGCGGCCAGCACGACGTTGCCGTCGGAATCGGGGAAGCCCAGCACCAGGATCTCGGAGAGGAAGCGGCCGATCTGCTTCGGCGGGAAGTTCACCACCGCCGCGACCTGGCGGCCCAGCAGCGTCTCCGGCGTGTACAGCGCGACCAGCTGGGCGGAACTGCGCTTCTGCCCGATCTCGGGGCCCAGGTCGACGGTCAGCTTGTAGGCCGGCTTGCGCGCCTCGGGATAGGGGTCGACCGCCACGATGGTGCCGACCCGGATGTCGACCTTGGCGAAATCGTCGTAGCTGTTCGTCATTCTGCCCTCCGCGAAAACCGGCGCAACCTGACGCGCCGGCGCCCGAAAGGCAAGAAGGCCGCCCGGAGGCGGCCTTCCCTCATGTCGGGATCAGCGCTTCGTCGTCGGCGCCTTCAGGACCGTCTTCAGCTCGTCGAAGCTGGCGCTGACGCGCTTGCTGACGATCTCGGCGGCCTCGGTGTTCGACTTGGCCAGGAGCTCGGCCAGCTCCTTCATGTCGGCGATCGCCTTCTCGAAGGCGGACTTCGCCAGCTCGGTCTGCTTCGCCAGCTTCTCGTCCGGCGCGCCGGGCGCGGCGATCGAGGAGAACTGGCTCTGCAGTTCGGCCAGGTTCTGGCGCAGGATCTCGCCCTGGCGGCGGGCGAAGGCCTGCAGCCCCTCGGCCGCGGTGCGGTTGGCGGCGGTCAGCGCCTCGATGTTCTTGCGCTGGGCCTGCAGCACCGCGTCGAGGTCGACGCCCGGCACCTTGAACTCGCTCAGCAGCTTGGTGAAGTCGACGTCCCAGACCGGCGGCACCTTGCTCATGGCCCAACTCCTGATTGCACAATTAAACAGCACCTTACACGGGGCCGACCGCACCGCAAACGGAAATTGTGCACTGCAGCAAAGTTGTCATCCAGCGCAACCGATTGCCATCTAGTGCAGCGTCGGCTCCTGTCCCGCCTGGGCCCGCGGCTCCTCGGCCGGCTGCTCCGCCCGGCGTTCGCCCCGGCCGCGGCTGAAGGTGTTCTCCCACTGCTCGGCCTGGCGCAGCCGCTGGTCCAGCGCCTTCATGGTGCGGTCGAGATCCGGCGAATCATCCTGCTCCCAGGCCCGCAGCACCAGCCCGTAGATCAGGCAAAGCGCCTGCACCCGCGCCCGGCCGAGCAGGCCGGAGGTCGAGATGCCGGCGGATTGCAGCGTCCAGCGCATCGACAGCTCCAGCTGCCGCGCCTGCAAGAGCGTGGTCAACGGGTCGAGCCGCAGGTCGCGCAGGATCGCCTTGATCCCGGCACGGTGGCCCGACAGCACGTCGAAGCGGCGCATCAGCAGGTCGAACAGCCGGTCGCGCGGGCTCTCATCGGCACCCGGCAGGCCTTCGGACAGCACCGCCTGGTCGATCATCCGGCTGAACCCGGCCAGCAGCTCCGGCTTGGTCGGGCAGTGGCGGTACAGCGCCGACATCGGCACCCGCGCCGCCTGGGCGACGTCGGAGAGGGTCAGGGCGCGCCACCCCTTCTCCGCCGCCAGGTCGACCGCGGTGGTGACGATGTGGTTCGCAATATCCGCCTTCTTCGGCATGGTCCCGGCCCTCGCGCGCTCGGCCTTGCGGCCCCCCGGGCGTCGGCCCCGAAGAACGGAGCCGACGCAATCGGTTCCAATCTAGCGCAATTCGGCGCGAAGGCGAGCAGCCACCGGTTCCGACATCACGCCCGCAGATGCTCCAGGATCTGGACGGCGTTGAGGGCGGCCCCCTTCAGCAGCTGGTCGCCCGAGACGAAGAAGGCCAGGGAGCGGCCGCTGGGGTCGCCGAGATCCCTCCGGATGCGGCCGACCAGCACCTCGTCCCGGCCGCTGGCCTCGGACGGCATCGGGAAGTGGTTCGCGGCACGGTCGTCGACCAGGCGAAGCCCCGGCGCCCTTTCGAGAAGGCCCCTCGCCTCCTCCGGCGTCACCACGGCGTCGAACTCGACCGAGAGCGCGATCGAATGGGCCCGCAGCACCGGCACGCGGATGCAGGTGATGCCGATCGGGAGATCCGGCGCGCCCAGGATGCGGCGGGTCTCGGCGATCGCCTTCAGCTCCTCGCCATTGTAGCCGCTGGCCGGATCGACATCGGCGTTGTGGCTGAACAGGTTGAAGGCATAGGGGTGCGGCAGCACCTTGGGCTCGAAGGGCCGGCCCTGCAGATGGGCGGCCGTGGCGTCGCGCAGCTCCTCCATCGCCGCGGCGCCGGCGCCGGAGGCCGACTGGTAGGTCGCCGCCGTCACTCGCCGCAGCGGATGCGCCCGGTGCAGCGGCGCCAGCGCCACCGTCAGGATCGCGGCGACGCAGTTCGGGTTGGCGACGATGCCGGCATGGGCCGCCAGCGCCGCCGCGTTCACCTCCGGCACCACCAGCGGCACCTCGGGCTGCATGCGGAAGGCCGAGGAGTTGTCGACGACCACCGCCCCGGCCGCCACCGCCGCCGGGGCGTAGCGCCGGGAGATGCCGGCCCCGGCCGAGAACAGCACGATGTCGACGCCGGCGAAGCTGCTTTCCGTCAATTCCTCGACCATCAGCTCGCGCCCGCGGAACGGGATCCGCCGGCCGGCGGAGCGCGCCGAGGCCAGCAGCCGCACCTCCCCGGCCGGGAAGCGCCGCGCCTCCAGGCAGCGCAGCAGCTCGATGCCGACGGCGCCGGTGGCGCCGACGATCGCGACCACCGGGTCGGGCGAGCGTACGCCGCGTCGCGCCTCTTGCAGATCGGATGATGAAAGCATGATGTCGTCCTTCCTGTGGGCCGGGAGGGACGATGGCTGAACCTGGGGCCCCGTCCGTCCTCGGCGGGGCCTCTGGCTGTTATGTCGCGGCCGTCACCGCGCGCGCCAGAGAACGCCCGCCGCAGCGGTCGTCTTGGTGGTGCGCTTCAGGGTGATCGTCGTCGCCATGCGCCTGTCGTAGCGTCCCGCAACGGAGCGAGTCAACGGCCGCCGTCGCGCTTCGGTCCGCCAGCCTACTGGCAGACGGCTTCGAGCTTGTGGCCGTCCGGGTCATAGACGAAGGCGGCGTAGTAGCTGGGCCCGTAATGCGGCCGCAGCCCGGGCGCGCCGGCATCCCGGCCGCCTTGCGCCAGGGCGGCGGCGTGGAAGCGGTCGACGGCCTCGCGCGTCGCGGCATTGAAGGCGAGATGGAAGCCGGGCCCGGGCGGCACCACCGGCTGCGGCTGCAGCATCAAGGCGAGCTTGTCGTTGCCGCCGGGCGGGCCGTAGCCGGCGGCGGTGGTGCCGGCCCACACCCGCACCATGCCGACCGGGGCCAGCACCGCATCGTAGAAGCGAATGGCGCGGTCGAGGTCGAACACGCCGAGGGACAGATGGCCGATCACGGCGCGCGCTTCGCCACATCGGCGACGACGCCGCCGGTCAAGGCCACCAGCTGCTCCGGCGTCAGGGCGAAGACCGAGTTCGGCGTCCCGGCCGCGGCCCAGATCCGCGGCAGCGCCAGGAGGTCGCGGTCGATCACCACATGCGGCGGCGTGGCGTGGCCGACCGGGGCGACGCCGCCGATGGCGAAGCCGGTGGCGTCGCGCACGAAACCCGCATCGGCGCGCTCGATCCGGGCGCCGTCGATCCGGTCCTTCAGCGCCGCGGCCACCGCCGCCTCGTCGACCCGGTTGACGCCGCTGGCGATCACCAGCACCGGCCGGGCGCTGCCGCGGATTCGGAACACCAGCGACTTGGCGATCTGCGCCACCGTGCAGCCGATCGCCGCCGCGGCATCGGCCGAGGTGCGGGTCGAGGCGTCGAACACCCGGATCTCGGGCGCATGCCCCGCCGCCGCCAGCGCCGCGGCGACGCGCTCACCGCTGCTGGCCATCAGGCCAGTTCCCGGCCGCGCCGGGTCGCCGCGGCGACCGCCTTGGTCATCAGCGGCTGCAGCCCGTCCGGCGCCATCAGCACGTCGAGCGCCGCCTGGGTGGTGCCCTTCGGGCTGGTCACGGCGATGCGCAGCTCGGCCGCGCTCTCGGTCGCGGCCCCGGCCAGGGCGCCGGCGCCGACCACGGTCTGCCGCGCCAGTTGCATGGCGAGCCCGGCCGGCAGGCCGGCGGCGCGGCCGGCCTCGGCCAGGGCCTCGATCAGATAGAAGACATAGGCCGGGCCGCTGCCGGAAACGCCGGTGACCGCGTCCATCAGCGCATCGTCCTCGATCCAGGCGGTCTGACCGGCGGCCTGCATCAGCGTCTCGGCACGCCTGCGCTGGCCCGGTGTCACCGCGGTGTTCGCCACCAGCACCGAGATGCCCTGGCCGATGGCGGCGGGCGTGTTCGGCATGGCGCGGACCACCGCGGCCTCGGCCCCCAGCCCCTGCTCGAGATACGCCAGGGTGCGGCCGGCGGCGATCGACAGGAACAGCGTGCCCGGCTGCACGAAGCGGCGATAGTCCGGCAGCGCCTCGGGCATCATCTGCGGCTTCACCGCCAGCACCACCACCTCGGGCGCGAGGTCGGCCGGCAGCCCGGCGGCGTCGCGGACATGATGCAGGCAGGGGTCGGCGAGGCCGAGCTCCGCCGGCTCCACCGCCCAGATCCGGTCGGCGGCCTTGCCCGCCAGCCAGCCCTTGACCAGCGCGCTCCCCATCCGGCCGCAGCCGACCAGCAGAAGATCGGACACCCTGTCGCTCCCCGTTCCGTCGAGACGCGCCATCATGGCGCCGCCGCGGGCCGGCGCAAGGTTCTTCGCGGGCCGGCTTTGGAACCTGGACCGATGCTCTCCATTTCTTAAGCTGCGGAGATCCCGGCTTTGCCGGAGATTGAGGCCCGCAGTTCCCGCCGCCGGGTTACCGCCCCGGCGCCGAAGTTGGAGAGCGAAGCCATGGTCACCTTCCCCCGCGCGGCCGCCGCCGCCCTGCTCGCCGGCCTGGTGGCCGCATCGCCGGCCCGGGCCCAGCAGACCACCGTCACCCCCACAGCACCGGCCCCCGCGACCGTGCCGGAGAAGGCGATGCCTTATCCGGTGCCGCCGGATACCCGGGTCGAAGAGCCGCGCCGGTCGCCGGTCGCGCCCGAGCCGCGCCATCCTGCCGTCTCGGCGACGGCGGGCGGGGCGGCGCCGGCCGATCCGCGCGAATACGCGACCGGCACGCCGATCACCGTGACCGGCCGGATCGACGGCGTCTCCCGCCGCAACGGCGTGACCTCGTTCCGCCTGCAGACCCCGACCGAGGCCTGGACCGTAGTGGTGCCGCCCGACCAGCCCAAGGTCGCCAGCGGCCGCCGGGCCACCGTGGTCGGGTTCCCGCATGTCGAGATCCGCAACCAGCTGCTGGCCCAGAGCGTCGCCGGCGGCGGGTAACCCGGCCGGCTACGCCACACAGATGCCGGGCACCGCGGTCTTCTGGAACAGGTGCGGCGACGCGACGGCCGAGGACGGATAGGCGGCGAGCTTCGCCCGGAACTCCGGGTTCGTGAAGGCGGCCCGGAAGTCGGCGATCGATTCCCAGACGGCATAGTTCAGATAGGTCGGGCTGTCGCCGACCGCACGGTGCAGCTGGGTCGAGATGAAGCCCGGCTGGCGCTTCATGATCTCCGCATCGCCCTGCCAGGCCCGGAGGAAGGCCTGCTCGTCGGCCGGGTCCATCGTGAAGACGTTGACCAGCACGACCGGCGCGGCGTCGACGGCGATCTGGCGGTCGATCGGGAAGGCGGGATCCAGGGGTCGCAACTGCGGCATGACAAGCTCCGTCCGATATGGTTGCATGATGTCAAATTAGATGACCATAACAACCATATTGACATCATGATGTCAATATCACTGCATGGTGACGGATGACCGGAGCGACGCGAACGCGGGTGGGGACCGCCTTGACCGACCTGATCCTCGACCTGTTCCGGCTGAACAGTCGGATCGTCAGCGCGGGGGACCGGCTGGTCGCCGGCCTTGGCCTGACCAGCGCCCGCTGGCAGGTGCTCGGCACCATCGTCGCGGCGGACCGGCCGCAGCCGGTGGCGTG
Organism: Inquilinus sp. NPDC058860; assembly: GCF_042743185.1. Classification (NCBI taxonomy): domain Bacteria; kingdom Pseudomonadati; phylum Pseudomonadota; class Alphaproteobacteria; order Rhodospirillales; family Rhodospirillaceae; genus Inquilinus; species Inquilinus sp. NPDC058860. The sequence goes on from NZ_JBHYMS010000006.1 coordinate 106,102, forward strand.
GCTGGCGCGCGACATGGGCGCCAACCGCCAGAACGTCCAGCGCATCGTCAACGATCTGGAGGCGGAAGGGCTGGTCGCCTTCCGGCCCAACCCGCATCACCGGCGGGCGCAGTTGGTGGTGCTGACCGGCAAGGGCAGAGAAACCTTCGACGCTGCCATGCGCCTGCAGGCCCCCTGGGTCGATGGGCTCGCCGAAGGGCTGCGGGTCGAGGACATCGCGACGACGCACGGCGTCATGGCGGCGCTGCGCCGGAAGCTGGAAGCAAGCGGTGATGCCGGCGGGCAGGACTGACCTCCGGTCGTAGGTTGGGTTCGCGGCACGCGAACCCAACATGGCGACGATGGTGCCAACGGTTGGATGCTGGGTTCGCCATGGCGAACCCAGCCTACACGCTTCCTCCGCCCGCCGACCGCTTCCGCCTCAGCGCCCGCCCTCGATCTTGCGGCGCCGCTGGTTGATGCCGCCGGTGCCGTAGGGGTATTCCGCCATCTCGGGCCGGCTGACCGCATCGAGCGCGGCGATCTCCTCGCCGCTCAGCGCCAGCGTCGCCGCGCCGAGATTGTCGGCCAGCTGCGCCGGAGTGCGCGCGCCCAGGATCACCGAGGTGACCGCCGGCTGCGCGGCGACCCAGGCCAGCGCCACCTGCGCCATGCCGACCCCGCGCGCCCGGGCGATGTCCTCGACCGCCCCGATCACCGCCCAGGTGGTCGATCTGGCGTTGCGGGCGTCGTAGGCCTCCATGCCGCGCTGGGGGTTCTCGCCCAGGCGGGTGGCGCCGGTCGGCATCTGGTCGCGCTTGTACTTGCCCGACAGCCAGCCGCCGCCCAAAGGCGACCACGGCAGCAGCCCGATCCCGGCATCGAGCGCCGCCGGCACGATCTCGTGCTCGATGTCGCGGACCAGCAGGTTGTACTGCGGCTGCAGCGTCACCGGCGGCGCGCAGCCGTTGGCCTTGGCCAGCCACACCGCCTTGGTCAGCTGCCAGCCGAGGAAGTTCGAGAAGCCGTAATAGGCGATCTTGCCGTTGCGGACCGAATCGTCGAGGAAGCGCAGCGTCTCCTCCAGCGGCGTCAGCGCGTCCCAGGCGTGCATCTGGTAGAGGTCGACCTGCTCCACGCCCAGGCGCCGCAGCGAGGCGTCGAGCGCCGCCCCCAGATGCTTGCGCGACAGGCCCAGGTCGTTCGGCCCCTGCCCCATCGGGAAGCGGCCCTTGGTGGCGATCACCAGGCTCTGGGCGATGCCCGGCCGGCTCTTCAGCCAGCGGCCGATGATCTCCTCCGACACGCCGGTGCCGTAGACGTCGGCCGTGTCGAGGAAGTTGCCGCCGGCCTCGACATAGTCGTTCATCAGCGCGAAGGCGGTGGCCTCGTCCGCCTCCTTGCCGAAGGTCATGGTGCCGAGGCAGTAGGCCGTCACCACCGCGCCGCTGTTGCCGAGCTTGCGATATTCCATGGTCTTCCTCCCGTCGGAATGTCGAGGCCGGCCCCCCGGGCCATGGCCGGGAGCCGCCGTCTTCTGGAGAGCAAACGAACAGGGATTCCGGCCGGCCGCCTGCCGCGTCGCTGGATCGAAGCCAGAATGAGACGCCCGGTTAGATCGGACAAATAGATTGTGCAGATCCGATTGATCGGATTCCCAGCACAGTCGCCGGCGGGATCAGACCCGCCCCAGGAATCCGAGCACCCGCCGAGTGAGCAGCGCGGTCGCCTCCGGGTCGTAGGACGGCAGCGAGCTGTCGGCGAAATAATGCTGGTCGCCGGGGTACAGGAACAGCTCCGCGTCCTCGGCCTTGGCCACGATCTCACGGGCGGCGTCGATGTCGCCCTCGCCGACGAAGATCGGGTCGGCGTCCATGCCGTGGATCTGGACCGGGACGCCCTCCGGCCATGGCCCGAAGGCCCAGTCGCCGCTGATCGGCAGGCAGGAATGGAACAGCAGGGCGCCGCGCGCCCCCGGCCGGGTCTGGGCCAGCTTCTGGGCCGGCAGCACGCCGAAGGAGAAGCCGGCATAGACCAGCCCGGACGGCAGGTCGTCGGCGATGCGGACGCCGCGCTCGCGCAGATCGTCGAACCCGGCCTCGCGGATATGGGCCATGCCCTCGTCGATGCTGCCGAAGATGCGGCCGTCGAACAGGTCCGGCGCGTGCACGACATGGCCGGCGGCCCGCAGCGCGTCGGCGAAGGCGCACACACCGGGGGTCAGCCCCTGGGCATGATGGAACAGCAGGACCTCGGCCATGGGCTACCTCCTGGTCTCGGGATGGACGAAGGGATGCGGCGCCGCTACCGCGGCTCGGGATAGGGCGTGCCGTCCTTGTGCAGGAACCGGCCGTCGGTGCTGGGGCTCATCATGTCGATGTCAGAGCAGGTGATCACGTCGGTGGGCGAGCGCGTGCCGACCTCGAGATAGACCGCCACGGCACCCGACCGGTTGATCATGTGGTGGCCGTTGCCGGAGTTCTTCGGGAAGGCGGCGCAGTCGCCGGCGCGCAGCACCGTCTCGCCGCCATTCTCGACCAGCGTCAGCTCGCCGTCGAGCACGTAGACGAACTCGTCCTCCTCCGAATGCCAGTGGCGCTGGCTCGACCAGCCGCCCGGCGGCAGGCGCATCAGGTTGACCCCGACATCGGCGAGCCCGCCGGCCTGGCCCAGGCGCTGCCGGATGCGGTCGGCGCAGGGCGCGTCGAAAGGGTGCGGATAGCCCGAGCCTTTGCGTTCCGGCACGGCGGCGAGGTCGATCTTGGGCATGGCGGTCATCCCGGCGATCAGCGCATTGCCGACCTAGCACGATTCCCGGGAGTCCGTCATCGCGCCGGTCCGGGACGGACATGCCGGTGCGCCGGTGCGAAGCGTTCCGCTTGCGGCAGGACTTTCGACCCCAGAGCCGGCTCCAGCCCGCATCAGTCCGCCGTCACCGGCAGGAAGCGGGCGAAGGGCTCCTCCACCGTCCGCCGCAGGATGTCGCGGTAGCGGGGATGGCAGGGCTGGTCCGGCCCGATGCGGCCGAACTCCGCCGCCGGTCCGGCCGCCGCCATCGGCACCAGCACGATCGGCGACGCCACCGGCGTCAGCTGCGATCCCGGGCCGGCCTGCAGCGTGGTCAGGATGCCGTGCATCTCGCCGGTGATGGCCGGCCGGCCGAGGATCGCCATTCGGTACTGGCCGTGGGTGTTGGTCACCAGATAGATGTGGCCGGACTGGTTCGGCACCGACACGACGCCGTTCTGGGTGAAGGCCGCGTCGACCCGCTCGGATTCCCGGAACGCCAGGCGCGACCCGGCATCGTCCCAGTGGATCTCGGTGCGGTAGGCGTAGATCGCCCGGCGATCGCCGAAGGACGGGCGCAGCGTCAGGTAGACGCCTTCGATCCAGGACACGGCCGGCCGGGCATAGGAGCCGAGATCGGCCGCGGCCACCCCGACCGGCAGGGCCGCCGGCGCGGCGGCAACGGGGGTGGCGGCCGGCCGCGGCTCCGGGTGGCGCAGCTTGACGCCCAGCGCCTCCTCCAGCCGGATCAGCGTCGGCAGGGTGAAGGGCCGGCGCCCGGACAGCGCCTTTTCCAGCGTCGACAGGCTGATCTTCGCCTGGTCGGCCAGGAACTGGCGGGAGATGCGGCGGCGCGCCAGCTCCTCCCGCACCAGCCCGGCGACGACGTGGCTCTGCTCCTCCGACAGCTCGTGCTCGGCCGCGTGCGTCGACAGCCCGACCAAGGCGCCCTCCTCCGGACAAATCCGCACCGATCCGCACAGGCCGGTGCGGACCAAGACCTATCCCGGCCGCCGCCTGCGGAACAAGCCGGATCATCACCGTGGCCGGACAAAGCCCGCCGGACGGACAAAAACCCAGGCCGGACGGACGCCGGCCGAAGTGTTTCGGAGGGTTCTATGGGTTTCATGACAAGGGGCATGACGAGGGAGGCGCCGGCGGGGATGTGGCCGGCGCTCCAGTCCCGGTTCGGGCACGCGGCACCTTTGCTGCTGCTGTCGCTGCTGCTGGCGGTCCTGACATTGGCCGCCGGTGGACGCGCCGCCCGGGCCGAGGCCGGGCCGGCGCTGGTGACGCCGGGCGAGATGCAGTCCGGCGCGCTGCTGTTCCGCGCCAATGAAAAGGGCCGCTACGTCGAGGCGCCGCGCCTCGGCACCGATGTCGACCTGACGGTCAGCGGGCCGACGGCGCGGGCCCATGTCACCCAGGTGTTCCAGAACCCGACCGACCAGTGGGTCGAGGCCGTCTATGTCTATCCGCTGCCGGAGGACGGCGCGGTCGACACCCTCAAGATGGTGGTCGGCGACCGCGTCATCACCGGCGACATCGCCGCCCGCGAGGAGGCCCGCCGCACCTACGAGGCGGCGAAGCAGGCCGGCCAGACCGCTGGGCTGGTCGAGGAGGAGCGGCCGAACCTGTTCACCACCTCGGTCGCCAATGTCGGTCCGGGCGAGACCGTGCTGATCCAGATCGAATATCAGGAGACCGTGCGCCAGTCGGGCGACCGCTTCTCGCTGCGCGTGCCGCTGGTGGTGGCGCCGCGCTACAACCCGACGCCGGTGTCCCAGTCGGTCGACTTCCAGCCCGGCCAGGGCGGCTGGGGCCGGACCACCACCGACCCGGTGCCGGACACCGACCCGGTGCCGGGCCGCGACCGCATCACCCCGCCGGTGCTGGACCCGCGCGGCAACGCGCCGGTCAACCCGGTGACCCTGAAGCTGCGGCTGCAGGCCGGCTTCCCGCTCGGCGAGGTGGTCAGCGCCAACCATGCCGTCGACATCGAGGCGCAGGGCCCGGACAGCCGCGTGGTCACGATGAAGGGCCCGGTCCCGGCCAATCGCGACTTCGAGCTGAGCTGGACCCCGGCGGCCGGCGCCGCGCCCTCGGTCGGGCTGTTCCGCGAGCGGGTCGCCGGCGAGGACTATCTCCTGGCCTTCGTCACCCCGCCCGCGCTGCAGCAGACAGAGGACAAGCGGCCGCGCGACGTGGTCTTCGTGATCGACAATTCCGGGTCGATGGGCGGCGCCTCGATGGACCAGGCGAAGTCCAGCCTGCTCTACGCCCTCGGCCGCCTGTCCCCTGCCGACCGCTTCAACGTGGTGCGCTTCGACGACACGCTGGACGTGCTGTTCCCGGACGTGGTGCCGGCCGATGCCGGGCATGTCGGCCGGGCGAAGTCCTTCGTCGCCGGCCTGGAGGCGTCGGGCGGCACCGAGATGGTGCCGGCGATGCAGGCGGCTCTCACTGAGCACAATGGGGCCGACCGCGGTGATGATGGCGCGCCGCGCCTGCGCCAGGTGGTGTTCCTGACCGATGGCGCCATCGGCAACGAGCAGCAGCTGTTCGACACCGTCGCCGGCATGCGCGGCCGGTCGCGGGTGTTCATGGTCGGCATCGGCTCCGCCCCCAACACCTATCTGATGACCCGCGCCGCCGAGCTGGGCCGCGGCACCTTCACCCAGATCGGCGCGCCGGAGCAGGTGGAGGAGCGGATGCGCAGCCTGTTCGAGAAGCTGGAGAGCCCGGTCGTCACCAACCTGTCGGCCCGCTTCTCGGCCGGTGCCGCCGACGCGACGCCAGAGACGCTGCCCGACCTGTATCGCGGCGAGCCGGTGGTGCTGGCGGCGAAGCTGGCCGCGCTGTCGGGCACGATCGAGGTCAAGGGCATGGTCGGCGACCGGCCCTGGATCGTCACCCTGCCGGTGGCGCAGGCGGCGAAGGGCGAAGGCCTGTCCAAGCTGTGGGCGCGGCGCAGGATCGCCGATGCCGAGGTGGCGCAGACCCTGGGCCAGATCGGTCCGGAGCAGGCCGACCAGCGGATCCTGTCGCTGGCGCTGCAGCACCATCTGGTGACGCGGCTGACCAGCCTGGTCGCGGTCGACCGGACGCCGCGCCGGCCGGACGGGGCGACGCTGAGCCGCAACGACATCCCCCTGAACCTCCCCGCCGGCTGGGATTTCGAGAAGGTCTTCGGCGCCAGGCCCAAGCCCGAGTTCCGCCAGGCCGGCCTGCTGCTGCCCGCCGCCGCCCGCTCCGACGCCCCGGCGGCCGCGGGCAAGCCGATGCCGGTGGAGGATGTGGTGCTGCCGCAGACCGCGACCGACGCCGAGCTGCGGATCATCGCCGGGCTCCTGCTGCTGATCGCCGGGCTGGCGGTCCTCGGGTTCGGCCGCCGGTCGAAGGGAGGCCGGGCATGAGCGCGACCCTGCCGCTGCCCCATCCCCTGGCCGGCCAACACCCGCGCCGGCCGAAGTCCCGGCTGATCGCCCTCCTCCTCGTCCTGGCCGGTCTGGTGCTGGCCGGCCAGGGCGTCTGGATCCACGCCAAGGCGATGCTGGCGCAGGTGCTGCTGGACCGCGCCTTCGCCGCGACCCTGGAAACCGGCCGGGCGGTCAAGCCCTGGCCCTGGGCCGACACCTGGCCGGTGGCCCGGATCGAGCTGCCGCGGCTGGGCGAGAGCGCCATCGCCCTGGCCGGCGCCAGCGGCCAGGCCCTGGCCTTCGGCCCCGGCCATGTCCAGGACACGCCGGAGGCCGGCGACCCCGGCACTGCCGTCTACGCCGCCCATCGCGACACTCATTTCCGGGTCCTGCGCGACGTCAGGGTCGGCGACGAGATCGACGTCAGCCGCCGCGACGGGCGCCACGTCACCTTCCGGGTGACCGGCACGCGGGTGGCGACCTGGGACGTCTCCGGCATCGACCCGCGGGCGCCCGGCCGCAACCTGGTGCTGGCCACCTGCTGGCCCTTCGACGCCACCACCCGCGGCCCCTACCGCTACCTGGTGGAGGCGGAGGAGGTGACGCCCGGAACGGCTGTGGCGGACGCGGCCGGCGTCCGGCCACGGTGATCATGTCGGCGAGCCAGCCTTATTGGATCGGCTGCAGCGTGTACATCAGCGTGCCGTAGCCGAGCTGGTCGTAGCCGCCGCTGTTGGGGCCGTAATTGCCGCCGCCCTCGGGCCGGAGCTTCGCGGCATAGGCGGCGATATGGGGCGCGCTGAGCCCCTTCAGCACCACATAGTGGTTATACAGCAGCTCCCAGACCGGCCGATCGGAGCCGCGGCCGGCGCTGGATATCTCCGTCTGGGTGACGTCGCTGTTGCGGTAGGTGGTGTAGGGGACCGTCTCGCCCAGATTGTAGGCCGCCACGTATTCAGCGCCCTTGAGGACGCGGTTGTCGTCATAGCCGAACAGGTCGTCCCCCTGGTTCCAGGCCATCTGGCAGAGGGCGCCGACGAGCGCGATGTCCAGGGTGGTGTGGCCTTGGTCGCGGCCGCTCTCCTGCACCTGTCCCATGCCCTGGTCGGGATAGAGCGTCCAGACCAGATGCCCGACCGAGCCGTTGCCGGCGCCGGCCTTGAAATAGGCGACGGCCTCGTCATAGAGGTCGCGCCGGTCGGCCAGCACGCCGATCGCCAGGATCGAGGCCATCTGCGCAAGATCCCAATTGGCCCAGTAATGGTCGATGCGGGCGTTGTTGTGGCGCACCAGGAAGTCGTGATTGATCGGGTAGAACACGGTCAGCATCATGTTTTGGAAGCGCTTGAAATCCGCCGCGGACCAGCCGGAGTAGCCGCGCATCAGCTCGGCCGCATTGGCGAATTCATAGCCGTAGATGCCGGCCGCCAGGGCGGCGTCCGCACTGCCGCGGATCGCGGTCAGCGTGCCCGACCAGGCGTTCATGATCTCCACCGCCTTGTCGGCATAGTGGCTGTCGCCGCTGACCTTCCAGCGCAGGGCCAGGGCGTAGGCAGCGGCGACGTCCTTGTACAGCAGCGAATAGTTCTGCGAGTGCGCGCCGTCATTGCCGCGATAGACCACCGCCTGCGGCCACGACCTCCAGTAGAGCGAGGCCTGCCCGTTGGCGGTCAGCCGGTTCCAGCCGTCCTGCCAGGGCTGGGTGCTGGCGACCAGCCGGGCCTTGATCCGACTGAAATCCTCGTCGGTGTGGAGCAGGCCCGGATGGGTGAACGGCTGGTCCGCGGCCGCGGCACCGGCGAGGAGAAGCGCCGCCGCGGCCGATAGCAGCGCCGCGCCGATGCAGCGGCGCAGAATCGCCCGCCCGGAACGCAGGAGGGCTGTGCTGGTCTTCATCGATCGTGCTTTCGTCGTTCAAGAGTGGGTGGACCGACACCCGGCGCTCCCCCTCCGCCCGGCCGGCGCGGGGAGCTCTAGCAAGAGTCGGATCGAGAAGCGATGTCACGTCCGCCTTCCCGACGTGGTGTAGAGTGCCGCCAGCGCGAGGAGAGGTTGGTTGGCGACAGAGGCGGAGACCACCACGGATCGGCGTGCCGCGTCCGCCCGGCGCCGCACCATCCCGCTGTCCGGCACCCTTGCGGTGGTGATGGCCGGGCTGGTGGCGCTGACCGCGATCGACGTGCTGGCCGTGTTCTGGTTCATGACCGCCGGCACCACCCGCGACCTGCTGGCCCGGGCGGCGCAGCTCGGGCTCGATTCGGTCCAGGCCCGGATCGCCGACCGCTTCACCCCGGTCGAGGACCAACTGGCCTTCCTGGCGCGGGAGATCGCGGCCGGGCGTACGGATGATGGAGCGGCGCTGGACCGGCTGATGACCGGCGCCTTGGCCGGCACGCCGCAGGTCAGGGTCCTGTCCTTCGTCACCCCTGACGGCACGATCCGCGGCGTCACCCAGGGCCCGCACGGCGTCTTCGCCTTCACCGACACGATCCGCACCGACCAGGAGCGGCGCGAGATCGAGGAGGCGCGCGGAAGCGACCAGGCCGCCTGGGGTCCGGTCTATTTCGTGCCGGCGGAGGCGATGCGCACCTCGGTGGCCAATCTGCGCCGGCCGGTCCAGGCCGAGGGCCGCTTCGCCGGCGTGCTGCGGGCCACGATCACGGTCGACGACCTGTCCGGCCATCTGCGGACGATCTCGGAGGCCAATCCCGGCACCACGCCCTTCATCCTCTACGGCCGCGACCGGGTGCTGGCGCATCCCGCCATGGCGGTGCGGCGGCCGGCCCTGTCGGCCGAGCATCCCCTGCCCCTGCTGGAGCAGGTCGGTGATCCGTTCCTGGCAGCGCTGTGGACCGAGGCGAAGCGCGAGACGGTGGGCGACATCGACCTGGAGGCCCGCGTCGTGCGCCTCGGCGATGACGGCCGCGTCATCCTGACCCGCGCGGTCGAGGGCTACGCCCCGGCGCCGCTGATCGTCGGCGTCGAGGTGCCGGTCTCGGCCCTGGACAAGCCGACCGACGACCTGCTGCGCGCCGCGCTGGCCGGGCTCGCGGTGCTGGCGATCGCCATCCTGGTCGCGATCGCCGTCAGCCGCGCCATCGCCCGCCCGGTCGGCGCCATGGCGCGGGAGGTGCGGGCCGTCGGCTCGCTCGACTTCGCGTCCCTGCGCCCCCTGCCCGGCAGCCTGTTCTCCGAGCTGAACGAGCAGGCCCGCGCCTACAACACCATGCTGACCGGGCTGCGGTGGCTCGAGACCTATGTGCCCAAGGCGCTGGTGCGGCGCCTGCTGCGCAGCGGCGGTGCCGTGCCCTCGGCGGATCGGCTGGTGACGGTGATGTTCACCGACATCGTCGACTTCACCGCCGCGGCCGAGCAGATGCCGGCGGCCGAGGTCGCTTCCATGCTGAACGCCCATTTCGACCTGCTGGGCCGCTGCGTCGAGGCCGAGGGCGGCACCATCGACAAGTTCATCGGCGACTGCATCATGGCCTTCTGGGGCGCGCCGGACGACCAGCCGGACCATGCCGACCGGGCCCTGCGCGCCGCCCGCGCCATCGCCGCGGCGGTGGCGGCCGACAATGCCGACCGGCGCGGCCGCGGCCTGGCGCCGCTGCGCGTCCGCATCGGCCTGCACAGCGGCCCGGTGGTGGCCGGCAACATCGGCATGAGCGGCCGGTCGGGCTACACCATCGTCGGCGACGCGGTGAATCTCGGCAACCGGCTGGAGCAGCTGGGCAAGGCCGTGGCCCCGGCGGACGAGATCGTTGTGCTGGCCAGCGGCGAGACCGTCGCACTGGCCGCGGGCGACCGGTCCAACCTGCGCAGCCTCGGCCTCCACGCCGTCCCGGGACGCCGGACGGAGATCGAGATCTTCCGGCTGGAAACAGCGAAACCCTGACACGCCGGCATCAGGCCTCGCGCAAAGCAGGTTTCGTGTGCGGACGGCATACGCCCGGCGCCTTGTTCCATAACGCAAGCGCATGGCGCTGCCGCGGCCCATCTGGGACAGGATGGGTTGGCCGGGATGTCGCCTGCAGGTGCTGCCCAGCCGCATCGGCCCGCAACCGACAAGAGGGTATCTTGGACATCCTCCTCTTCGCCTCGGCCTATAATGGCATGACCCAGCGCATCCATTGCGAGTTGGAAGCACTCGGCCACGACGTCTCGATCGAGCTCTCCGACGACGAGGCCACGATGGTCCGGCGGGCAGAGGCCGTCGCCCCCGACCTGATCATCTGCCCGTTCCTCAAGCACCGCGTGCCGGACCGCGTCTGGCAGGCCTATCCCTGCCTGATCGTCCATCCCGGGATCGAGGGGGACCGCGGCCCGTCCTCGCTCGACTGGGCGGTGACCCGCGGCGACCACCGCTGGGGCGTCACCCTGCTGCAGGCCGACCGGGAGATGGATGCCGGGGACATCTGGGGGACGCGGGAGTTCGACATGCGTCCCGCCGGCAAGGGCAGCCTCTATCGCCGGGAGGTGATCGCCGCCGCGGCTGATCTCGTCCGCCAGGCGCTCGAGGACCATCTCGATCCGTCCTTCCGGCCGAGGCCGCTGGACTACGCCCGGCCGCAGGTCCGGGGCCGCCTGCACGAACCGATCCGCCAGGCGTCGCGGCGTATCGACTGGAGCCGGGAGTCGACCGGCGAGATCGTGACCAAGATCCAGGCGGCCGATGGCTTCCCGGGCGTGCTCGACCAGATCGGCGGCGCTGCGGTGCACCTGTTCGGCGCCGTCGCCGACCATGAGCTCCATCATCGGCGGAAGCCGGGCGAGGTGCTCGGCCATCGCCACGGCGCGATCTGCCGGGCGACGCTGGACGGCGCGGTGTGGATCCGGCAGCTCCGGCAGGCGACCATGGAGGGGCGGCGATTCGCCAAGCTGCCGGCCATGCTGGCCCTCGGCTCGATCGTTCCGGAGCAGGTCTGGGTCAACGGCCTCGAACCGCTCGGCCCGTCGCCTGCCGACGAGATCCGCGTTTGGGTCGACGACGGCGTCGCCCATATCGAGTTCGACTTCTACAACGGCGCGATGAGCACGGAGCAGTGCGACCGGCTGGCCGAAGCGCTGCGGCAGACGAAGCGCCGGGACGATGTGCGCGTGATCGTGCTGATGGGCGGTCAGGACTTCTGGAGCAACGGCATCCATCTCGGCTGCATCGAAGTCGCCGACAGCCCGGCCCTGGAATCGTGGCGCAACATCAACGCGATGAACGATCTGGTCCGCGAGATCGTCCTGACCGAGGACAAGATCACCGTCGCGGCGCTGCGCACGAATGCCGGCGCCGGCGGGGCGATCCTGCCGCTGGCCTGCGACGTCGTGGTCGCGCGCAGCGGCGTGGTCCTCAACCCGCACTACCAGACAATGGGGCTGTACGGCTCCGAATACTGGACCTATCTGCTGCCCCGCCGCGTCGGCCCGTCCCGCGCCGAGGTGCTGACCTCCTCCTGCCTGCCGGTGCTGGCGGACGACGCGCTGCGCCTCCGCCTCGTCGACCGGGTGCTGCCGGAGGACTGGCGCCAGTATCACGACGTGCTGGCCCGGCACTGCCGGACCCTGGCGGCCGACGAGCCGTTCCGGCGCCGGCTCGACGCCAAGGCAAGAACCCGCGCCGCGGACGAAGCCCGGCGACCCTTGGAGACCTATCGCGAGGAGGAACTGCGACGGATGAAGGCGACCTTCGACGATCCCGGGGCGAGCTATCACCGGCTGCGGCACGATTTCGTCTACAAGATCAACTGCGGCGGCACGCCGGCCCGGCTGCTGGGCCGCGGCCGGGGCAAGGCCGCCCACGCATCGGGATCCGAACCCGCGCCGGCGGCGCTCGCGGCGTCCGATTGAGCAGAGACGCGGCCGGCGCCGTATGCTCCGGCGGCGCATCCGCCCGGGGGGCCACCATGCTCGACCATGTCTCGATCACCGTCTCCGACCTCGCCGCGGCGGAGCGCTTCTACGACGCGGTGCTGGCGGCGCTCGGCGTGACCAAAGTCGGCATCCTTCCCGCCGAGGCCTGGATCGGCTATGGCGAGCGCAGCGATGCCGACCATCCGGAGCGCAGCTACCTGTCGATCCGGCTCGGCCCGCCGCCGGAGGACGCGCCGCGCCGCCACTGGTGCTTCAAGGCGCCGGACCGCGCTGCGGTGGACACGTTCTGGCGCGCCGGCCTGGCCCATGGCGGCCGCGACGACGGCGCGCCGGGCCTGCGGCCGGAGTACCATCCGAGCTACTACGCCGCCTTCCTGCTCGACCCCGACGGCAACCGCATCGAGGCGGTGTGCCATCGGGCGGGGTGACGGCGACCTTCTAGGCGAGATCCCGGCCCTCTGGCATGTGAATGAAATGGGTCGTGATCAGGAACTGTTTCAGGCCGATGGATTCGGCCAAGCGGGTCGATGCTTCATTCCTCTCATGGACCTGGTAGCGCGGGATCAGCCCGCGCCGCCCGAGCTCGGCCAGGGCCGTGCGGACGACCCGCCGCGCATGGCCCTGCCGGCGAAACTCGGCAGGTGTACAGACACCCCCGACCTCCCAGACCCGCCCGTAGTTCTGGAAGGCGAAGCATGCGGCCAGCACGTTCCTGTCTCGCTCGAGCACGGCAACGAAGGCTCGACCGGATTCGAGGAGGGAGCGCAGCCAGCCCCTGGCATGGCCTTGTGCTTCGAACAGGCTGAAAGCCACTTCGTCCGGCCGGATCGTGATCCGGACGCGCTCATCCGGAGTGAACGCCGTCTCGGCCGTGAAGGACCGGAAGCTCGTGGCGCGCCGCAGCGAGTAGGCCGCCCCAACGACATCGCGGTCAGCGTCGTTCATCAGCTTGAACACGACGCCTACGCCGCGCGGCACATACGGAAGCAGGCCGGCGGTCAGGTCCGGATGGTCACTGGAAATGACCGCCGAGTACTCCACCTCCGGATAGGCCTGACGGTCATAGGCGCTCGCGGCGGCGCTCAGCAGCACCAGCGTCGCGGCTCCCGCCGTGCCCCGAACATGATGCACCCGCGTGTCGCCGGGGAACGCTTCCAGATGCTTCAGCAGCACGATGTTGCGCAACGGGTCCCGCGCCAGCGCATCGATCACATCATCCATGACAGCCCAACGGCTTTCCGCGGCAACGTCCGGCTGACGATGGCGGATGAGGTCGCGGACGGCAACGCGCCGTCACCGGCAGGCCCCGAGATTCTATCGCCCGGGCGGGCAACGCCGCGGCGACGGCATCATCCTTGCCGGGCCGGCGGGCGGATGATCGCCATCCGGATCCGGCGCGACAGGGTGTCGATCACCGCCACCGTCACCAGGATCATCAGGATGATGAACAGCACCTCGTCCCAGTTGTTGATGCGGATGCGCTCCGACAGCTGCAGGCCGATGCCGCCGGCGCCGACGATGCCGAGGATCGCGGCCGAGCGGGTGTTGGATTCGAAGAAGTAGAGGGCGTGGCTCAGCATCAGCGGCAGCACCTGCGGCAGCACCGCCAGGCGCAGCGACTGCAGCCCGTTCGCCCCGGCCGCGCGAACGCCCTCGACCGGCCGGCGGTCGGCGCCCTCGATCGCCTCGGCATACAGCTTGGCCAGCACCGCGACATCACTGAAGGCGATCGCCAGGATGCCGGCGAAGGGGCCCATGCCGACGGCGCTGACGAAGATCAGCGCCCAGACCAGCGTGTCGATGCCGCGGAAGCCGTCGAACAGCCGGCGCAGGCCGAAATGGAACACCCAGTTCGGCACGATGTTGCGGGCGCCGAGGACGCCCAGCGGCACCGCGGCGACCACCGCCAGCAAGGTGCCGAGGAACGCCATCGCCAGCGTCTCCACCAGCGCATAGGCGAAGTCCCAGGCGGCGCCGCCGTCCGAGGGCGGCAGCATCAGCCGGACCAGGAAGCCCAGCTTCGACAGCCCGCCCCAGATCCGCGCCGGCGAGGCGTCGATCCACCACAGGCCGAAGCCGAACAGGGCGAAGAAGCCGATCCACGCCCCCCAGCTGCGCGCCCGCTCGGCGGCGGAGCGCCGGAACAGCCGGGGATGGGCCGTGCGCAGCGCCGCCAGCTCCGCCGCGGCGAGGGTCGCCTGGGCCATGGTCACACCACCCTGAGCGCGTCGCGGCCGATCAGGCGGTGGCGCACCGCCTCGCAGCCGAGATCGATGATCGACACCATCGCGATGATCAGCAGCAGGATCGCGCTGATGTCGGGGTATTCGAACTGGCGCACCGCCAGATACAGCTCCTCGCCGATGCCGCCGGCGCCGACGATGCCGATCGCGGAGGCGGATCGGACATTGATCTCGAAGCGCAGCAGCCCGTAGCTGGCGAAGTTCGGCAGCACCTGCGGCAGCACCGCCAGCCGCATGATCATCGGCCAGGTGCCGCCGGCGGCGCGGACGCCCTCGATCGGCCCCGGGTCGACATTCTCGTTCACCTCGGCGAACAGCTTGCCCAGCGAGCCCGCTGTGTGGACCGCGATCGCCAGCACGCCGGCGAAGGGGCCGAGGCCGAAGGCGTAGACGAAGACCAGGGCGTAGACCAGCTCCGGCACCGTCCGCGCCACCTCCAGCAGCCGCCGGCAGGCGAAGTGCAGGATTCGGCTCTGGACCAAGTTGCGCGAGGCCGGGAAGCACAGCAGCAGCCCGGCCGCGCCGCCCAGCACCGTGCCGGTGAAGCCCATCAGCACGGTCTCGCCGGCCAGGCGCAGCCAGATGCCGAGCCCCCAGTACCACTCGCCCAGATCGGCGCCGAGGGTTTCGACGCGCAGCACCGGAACGGTCCCCCAGACATAAGCCCAGGCCTGCGGCAGGCCGGCCGCCAGCCGCGCCGGGTCGACCTGGCCGACGAGGACGGAGGCGACCAGCGCCGCGGCCAGCACCAGGCCGAAGCCCAGCGTACGCAGCCGCTTCTCCGCCAGCTGCCGGCGATAGCCGCGCTCGAAGCCGTCGATCGTCCCGGGGCGGTCGGTCATGGCGCCGCGCCGGTCAGGAACCGCGGCGGCGGCGTTCCGCCGCGTTCATCTCGGTGATGGCGATGACGTCGAGATAGTCCTCGTGCCTGGCCGGGGCGAAGGCCGACCATTTGCCGTCGCTGAGCTGCTTCTGCGCCTCCGGATCCTCCTTCGGGAAGGCGGACAGCGCCTCGGTGAAGGCGTCCTGCAGCTCCTGCGGCAGGTCGGTGCGGACCACCCAGGGCGAGTTCGGGATCAGGTCGGAGGTCCAGATGATGCGCACAGCGCCCTCGGGGATCATCCCCTTCTCCCCCATGCGCTGGATGTTGCCGCGCTGCGGGTTGGTCCAACTGGTGGCCGCGGCCTCGAAGGTGCCGTTCACCAGGGCGATGATGCCGAGCTCGTGGCTGCCCGCGAAGGCGGTGTTGCTGAAGAAGGTGTCCGGATCGATGCCGTTCTTCTTCATGAAGTAGAGCGGCACGGCGTAGCCCGAGGTCGAGTTCGGGTCGGCATAGGCCAGCGACTTGCCCTTCAGGTCCTGCAGGCTCTGATACGGGCTGTCGGCGCGGACCGCGATCACCGAATGATAGCCGGTGGCGCCGTCCATCTCCTGCGTCACCGCGACCGGCTTGATCCGGTCGCCCATCACCTTGCGGGCCAGGGCGTAGCTGGCCGGGCCGATAGTGGCGAATTCGGCGTTGCTCGATCGCAGCGCCTCGACCACGGCGGCATAGTCGGTGCCGCGGGTGATCTTCACCGGCACGCCCAGCTTGCGGCTGAGATAGGCGGCGAAAGGCTGGTAGCGGGCGACCGCGTCCTTCTCGTTCTCGCTGCTGGAGATGCCGAAGCGCAGCTCCGGATACTGCTGGCGCCAGTCATCGGCCCGCGCCGGCAGGGTGGCCAGGGCGGTGACGGCGAGGGCGGCGGCCAGGGCCAGGCGGCGCCGCAGGGAAGCGATCGGCATGGGGGCTCTCCGGGCAAGATGGCCGGCCCGCGGGCCGGCGGGTCGTCAATGGGCGAAGGCCGGTTGCGGCCGGGGCACGGCCGGCCGGGGGGCCGCCGCGGGGATGGTGTCGGTCAGGCTCTCGTCGACCGCCTCGTCGCCGCCGCGGCCGTAGATCGCCTGGACCCGGCCGGCGGTCAGCTCGGCCGGCGCGCCGTCGAACACCACCCGGCCGGCGGCCATGCCGATGATGCGGTCGCAGTAGCGGCGCGCCGTCTCCAGCGTGTGCAGGTTGCACAGCACGGTGATGCCGTCCTCGCGGTTGATCCGGCGCAGCGCGTCCATCACCAGCCGGGCGTTGCGCGGGTCGAGCGAGGCGATCGGCTCGTCGGCCAGGATGATCTCGGGCGACTGCACCAGCGCCCGGGCGATCGCCACGCGCTGCTGCTGGCCGCCGGACAGGGTGTCGGCGCGCTGCAGCGCCTGGGGCAGCAGATCCAGCCGGTCCAGCGCCCGGGCCGCCATGCCGCGCTCGGCCTGCGAGAAATGCTTGAACATCACCGGCAGCGTGCCGCTGGCGCTGACCCGGCCGATCAGGACGTTGGTCAGGACGTCGAGCCGGTTCACCAGGTTGAACTGCTGGAAGATCATGGCGCAGCGGGCCCGCCAGGCCCTGAGCGGGGCGCCGCGCAAGGCACCGATGTCGGTGCCTGCGAACAGGAGGCGGCCGCCGCTGGGGTCGACCAGCCGGTTGACCAGGCGCAGCAGCGTCGACTTGCCGGCGCCGGAGCTGCCGATCACGCCGACCATCTGCCCGCGGGGGACGTCCAGCGTGACCGCGTCGACCGCGGCCACGGATCCGTAGCGCTTCGTCACCCCGCCGAGCTGCAACATCCGTCGACCTCCTGATCCATAGACCTTGATCCTAAAGGTCTACATGAATTCGTCAGTTGTCGTGCCCGGACCTGAAGAACTCCCGTTCTCACGAAGAAACGATCCGGCGCCTTCGCCAATATCTACGCGAAGTTCATGACACCGGTATTTCGGATATCTGAAATCGACAGGACGGACGACTCGGCCAAAGGTCGATCTCGGACCGGCCGTATCGGGACAGCCATGGGCCTGTTCTAGGACAAGGCTTGTCGGACCGGCCCGGGTTCTACAGTCCCACCGCCCCCGGCGGCGCCAGCGACAGGCGGCGGGCGGCGGCGATCAGGGTGTCGAGCAGGGCGCCCTGCCGCTCCTCCGGCGTGTCCAGCGGGGTGACCAGGCACACGGTCGCCACCGCCCGTGCGTCGCGGTCCACCACCGGCGCCGCCAGGCAGCGGGTGAAGCGGTCGACCAGCTCCTGGGTCACGGCATAGCCGCGCGCCCGCGCCGCCTCGGTCTCGGCGACGAACTCCGCCGGCTCGATCCGCTCGCCCGAGGGCAGCACGAAATCCTCGGCCGGGATGAACTCGGCGATCCCGGCGGCGTTCATATGCGCCACCAGCAGGCGGCCGGAAGCGGTCCAGGGGATCGGCAGCCGGATTCCGACCTCCGAGGTGATGCGGAAGGTGCGGCGCCCGGGCTCGTTCAGCATCACCACGTATTTGTCGCCGTCGAGCATGCAGAACTGCGCCGTCTCGCCGGTCTCGGTGGCCAGCCCCAGCACCTCGCGCCGGGCCCGGCTCAGCAGGTCGACGCCGGCGACATAGGTCTGGGCGTAGTAATGCACGGCGCGGCCGAAGAACACCGCCCCGCCGTCGCCCGCCGGCTCCAGGATCCGGGCCGCGGTCAGCCGGCCGACGATCTCGTAGAGGGTCGAGCGCGGCGCGCCGATCGCCTTGGCCAGCTCGCCCATCCGCACCGGCCCGCGCCGCGCCTGCAGATGCTCCAGGATCGCCACCGCCCGGTCGATACCCCGTTCCCGGCTGGTTGCCATGGTTCCCCCTTCGCTGCGGTCGATTGCATTCGCCCGAAGCCGAGCCTATCGTGCCGGTTGTCCGACATACAAGATGATTGTCCGATATACTGGACAACAAACATGGAGGCTGAGATGCGCATCGTGACCCGGACGCTGCTGTCCGTCAGCGCCGCCGCCCTGCTGCTGGGCACCGCCGGCAGCGCCCTGGCGGCGGACAAGCTCCAGGAGGTGCTGAGCCGCGGCAAGCTGATCGTCGGCACCGGCAGCACCAACCCGCCCTGGCATTTCAAGACCGAGCAGGGCGACCTCGCCGGCTTCGACATCGACATCGCCAAGATCATCGCCAAGGGGCTGTTCAACGACCCGGGCAAGGTCGAATTCGTGGTCCAGTCCTCCGATGCCCGCATCCCGAACCTGACCACCGACAAGGTCGACATCACCTGCCAGTTCATCACCGTCACCGCCGCCCGGGCGCAGCAGGTGAACTTCACCATCCCCTATTACCGGGAAGGCGTCGGCCTGCTGCTGATGAAGGACGGCCGGTACAAGAGCTATGACGAGCTGAAGGCGGCGGGCAGCGGCGTCACCGTCTCGGTGCTGCAGAACGTCTATGCCGAGGCCATGGTGCATGCGGCGCTGCCCGAGGCGGCGGTCGACCAGTACGAGAGCACCGACCTGATGTACGAGGCGCTGAACTCCGGCCGCGCCGACGCCGCCGCCACCGACATGTCGTCGCTGCGCTGGTTCATGAAGCAGAACCCGGACCGCTATGTCGACGCCGGCTACGGCTGGAACCCGCAGACCTATTCCTGCGCCGTGAAGAAGGGCGACCAGGACTGGCTGAACTTCGTCAACACCGCGCTGCACGAGGCGATGACCGGGGTCGAGTACAACACCTACGCCGCCTCCTTCGAGCAGTGGTTCGGCCAGCGCCCGCCGGCCCCGGCCATCGGCTTCCCGACCGAGATGCGCTGAGAGCCCATCCGATAATGCTACTGGCGTGGCCGTCTGATGGCGTCTTCTCCGCTTCCGGTGCTCACGGACTTGAACGTCCGCTGCGCGCCGGTTCTCGAAGCCACCACCAGCCGACTCACGCCAGCGCATTCTCGGACGGGCTCTGTGCCCTTCCTGTGACGGGCCGGCACCAACGGAGACGCGGGTGAACTACCAGTTCAATTTCGGCGCGGTCTGGGATAGCCGCGACCTGCTGCTGAGCGGCCTGGCGCTCGGGCTCGGCCTCGCCGTCGTATCGATCCTGATCGGCTGCGTCATCGGCCTGGTCGGCGCCTTCGCCGCCACCTCGCGCAGCCGGGTCGCCCGCGGCCTGGCCTCCGCCTATGTCACCTTCTTCCGCAACCTGCCGATCCTGGTGATCCTGCTGTTCGTGTTCTTCGCCCTGCCGCGGGCGGGGATCCGCCTCGACAAGATCGACAGCTTCGTCGCCTCGCTCTCCGCCTATGCCGGCGCCTATCTGGTCGAGGTGTTCCGCGCCGGCATCCAGTCGGTGCCGAAGGGCGTGCTCGAGGCCGGCACCGCGCTCGGCCTCAAGCCGATGCAGATCCGCCGCCTGCTGGTAGCGCCGCTGATGCTGCGCAACATCCTGCCGGCGCTGGGCAGCAACTTCATCTCGCTGTTCAAGGACACCTCGCTGGCCGCCGCCATCGCGGTGCCGGAGCTGACCTTCTACGCCCGCAAGATCAACACCGAGAGCTTCCGCGTGATCGAGACCTGGATGGTCACCAGCCTGCTCTACGTCGCCGCCTGCACCGTCATCGCCCTCCTGCTGCGCCGGCTCGAGGCGCGGTTGCGGCTGCCCGGGGGAGCCCGGTGATGGACGCTTTCCTGCAGCAGATCTGGGTCGCCCGCTGGGCCCTGCTCGACGGGGCCTGGCTGACGGTGCAGATCTCGGTCGTGTCGATCGCCGCCGGCACCGTCTTCGGCGTGCTGGTCGGGCTGGCCCTGACCTATGGTGGCCGGGCCCTGCGCTGGCCGGCGCGGCTGTTCGTCGACTTCATCCGCGGCACGCCGGTGCTGGTCCTGGTGCTGGCCGCCTTCTACGTCCTCTCCGTCGTCGGTATCCAGCTGACCGCGATGCAGGCCGGTGTCTTCGCGCTCGCCGTGTTCTGCAGCTCGCATGTCGGCGAGATCGTGCGCGGCGCGCTGCAGGCGATCCCGCCGGGCCAGACCGAGGCAGCGAAGTCGCTCGGCCTCAGCTTCCGCCAGACCGTCGCCCTGGTCCTGCTGCCGCAGGCGCTGCGCCAGATCCTGCCCAGCTGGGTCAACACCGGCACCGAGATGGTCAAGGCCTCGACCCTCTTGTCGGTGATCGGCGTCACCGAGCTGCTGCTGGCCACCAAGGAGGTGATCAGCCGCAACTATATGAGCCTGCAGTTCTACCTGCTGGCCGCGGCGGCCTACTTCGTCGTCAATTTCGCCATCGAGCGCCTCGGCAAGACCCTCGCCCGCCGCACTGCGCTGAAATGACGGCGGACATCAGGGCCTGCCCGCGAAGAGCTTCTGCATTCGTTCCGAAATTGCCTCAAATAAATATTACCGTTTTATGCGCGTCGGACTTGAAGTTCGATCCCGAACATTTACTTTAATTTTGTTGAGTCAGAAAATAAGATTTCGAGAGACAGAATCCGCTCCCTATCTTGGCAATATCGAGTCTATATAGACTTCGAATCGGCCTCGAAATCAGCCAGAAGCCGGCGAAACCTTTCAAGGCTCTCCGGTCCCGCCAGCTTTCGCGGCCGTCCGTGGCCTTTGCCTTGGGCAGGGTCGCGCCCCCGGGGCGTGCGAGCGGCGGCCTCCGGGCCCTGCCCCGCCTCGGGCACCGTCTTCGGACCATAGCTTCTGACTGGAAGGGGGAAACGGACATGACTGCGACCAACGGCACCAACGGTTCCGACATCATCATCGGCACGCCGGGCGACGACACCATCGACGCCGGCGGCGGCAACGACGTGGTGAGCGGCGGCGGCGGTGACGACGTCATCGACGGCGGCAGCGGCTTCGACGTGATCACCGGCGGCGCCGGCGACGACATCATCGACGGCAGCGAGGGCTTCGACGTCATCGATGGCGGCGGCGGCGCCGACTGGCTGCGCGGCGGCGCGGACGGCGACGTCATCACCGGCGGCGCCGGCCACGACCGGATCGCCGGCGGCGACGGCGCCGATACGCTCGACGGCGGCGCCGGTAACGACCTGCTGCGCGGCGGCGCCGGGGCCGACATCCTCAGCGGCGGCGACGGCCTCGATATCGCCAGCTACGCCGAAAGCGATGCCGCGGTCTCGATCAACCTGGCGACGCATGTGAACCACGGCGGCAACGCCGAGGGCGACGTCATCGCCGGCGATATCGAGACGATCCACGGCAGCCGCTTCGGCGACACCCTGACCGGCGATGCCGGCGACGACATCCTGCGCGGCCTGGCCGGCGACGACGTCCTGGCCGGGGGCGCCGGCGCCGACCGCCTGGTCGGCGGCGACGGCAGCGACCGGATCGAGGGCGGCGCGGGCGCGGACACGCTGATCGGCGGCACGGGCGCCGACAGCTTCGTCTACGCCGCGGCCGGCGACACCGGCACCGGCCTCGACACCCGCGACGTCATCGCCGACTTCTCTGCGGCCGACGGCGACAAGATCGACCTTTCCGGAATCGATGCCGACGGCGACGCCGGCAACGGCGACACCGCCTTCACCTTCATCGGCGAGACCGCCTTCTCCGGCCAGGCCGGCGAGCTGCGCTTCGCATCCGCCGGCGGACTCACCACGGTCGTCGCCGACATCGACGGTGACGGCCAGGCCGACCTGTCGATCGCGCTGATCGGCGGCCAGGACCCGGTCGCCGGCGACTTCGTGCTGTAGCGGCGGCGGCGACCGGCGGGCGCGGCCTTCCCGCGTTCGCCGGTCGCGTCTTGCAGCAAGGCCTTGGGCGGGACGGAACAAAGCACGGGCGCCGCGGGTTGCCTGCCTCGTTCCGTCCCGTCCCGAGAGCCCCATGACCCGCCGCCTCCTGCCGATCGCCCTCGCCGCCGCCCTGCTCGCCGCCGGCTGCACCAATATGAACCGGGAGGCCCAGGGCACGCTCAGCGGCGCCGGCATCGGCGCGGCGGGCGGCGTCGCGCTGACCGCGCTCACCGGC
Source organism: Inquilinus sp. NPDC058860 (assembly GCF_042743185.1). Taxonomy (NCBI): domain Bacteria; kingdom Pseudomonadati; phylum Pseudomonadota; class Alphaproteobacteria; order Rhodospirillales; family Rhodospirillaceae; genus Inquilinus; species Inquilinus sp. NPDC058860. The sequence continues at coordinate 128,214 of NZ_JBHYMS010000006.1, forward strand.
GGCAGCCTGCTGGCGGGCGGCGTGATCGGCGCCGCAGCCGGCGGCGTGGCCGGCAACCTGAAGAGCAAGGGCTACTGGTAGCCCCGCCCGGCGGGCACCCTCCCCGCCGCGCCCCATATCCGGGTACGCGCCTCTCCCCCGGCGCCATCTATCATTTGATTATTCTCCCGAAAGGCGGAAGACTAGTTCCGTCATTTCAGTCGGGAGGAAATAATGGCGTTAATATCCATTAGGCCCCTGCTTGTCGGGGCCGTGCTGATCGCCGCCGCCGCGGCGATGCCGGCCCAGGCCGGCGATGTCCCGCTGGTCACCGGCGATCACTGGACCAAGGCGTCCGAAGCCGAGAAGAAGGCCTTCCTGGTCGGCGCCGCCAACGTCATCTCGGTCGAATACGAACTGCGGAAGGACGACCGCCGCGCCCGGCCGGGCATGATCAACGCCCTGATCACCAAGCTGCAGCCGATGTCGCTGACCGACATCTCCAAGGGCATCGATGACTACTACACCACCCATCCGGACCAGCTGTCGCGGGCGGTGGTCGAGGTCATCGTCACCGACGTGGCCAAGATCGAACCCCAGCGGAAATAAGGAGGGCGTGATGATGAAGCGGATTCTTCTGCCCGCGGCGCTGTGCGGCGCGCTGCTCGCGGGGGCCTGCAGCAACATGACCCGCGAGGAGCAGGCCACGCTCAGCGGCGGCGCGCTCGGCGCGGCCGGCGGCGCTGCGATCAGCGCCATCGCGGGCGGCAATGCCGGTGTCGGCGCCCTGATCGGCGGCGCAGCTGGCGCCGTCGCCGGCAACCTGAAGGGCAAGGGCTACTGGTGACGTCTCGGCGCGGTCCGCCACGCCGGCGGGCCGCGCCCGTTTCAACCGACGACAGGAGGGCGTAATGATGCGCGCATGTCTCGTGCTGGCCGCCCTGGCCGGGATCGGCCTCGCGGCGGGCACCGCAAATGCCGGCGGGAGCAGGCTCGAAGGCCTCGGCAAGCCGGATTCCGTCACCGCGGACAGCGTCACGGCCGTGAAGCCGGTCGCGATCGAGGCCAAAGGCAAGGGGAAAGGCAAAGGATAGGATCGATATCCCTCCTGCCGAAACCTGTCCTTGACGCGAAGCCTTTTGCCCGCGATACAGAAGCCATGTCCGTGATCGCGTCCCACATCGTCGTCAGACGCCGCCGCATCGCCGTCGGCGGGACGCCCGGACTCTGTGTGTGCCGACCCTTGGTCGGCACCTGATCCCATGCAGCCCCGCCGGAAACGGACGGGGCTTTTTCTTGGCCATCGCGCACCCCGTCCGCCCGCTTCAGATGGAGTCCGCAAGATGACCCAGAACATCTACGACAACCCCGCCTTCTTCGCCGAATACAGCCGCCTTCGCCGGTCGGTCGAAGGTCTCGACGGCGCCCCGGAATGGCCGGCCCTGCGCGCCCTGGTGCCGGATCTCACGGGCCGCCGCGTGGTCGATCTCGGCTGCGGCTTCGGCTGGTTCTGCCGCTGGGCGCGGCAGGCCGGCGCCGCCGAGGTGCTCGGCCTCGACGTCTCGGAGAACATGCTGGCCCGCGCCCGGGCCACCGATCCGGACGCCGCCGTGACCTACCGCCGCGAGGATCTGGAGCGGCTGGAGCTGCCGCCGGCGTCCTTCGACGTCGCCTACAGCTCGCTGGCGCTGCATTACATCGCCGACCTGGAGGGGCTGCTGGCCAGGCTGCACCGGGCGCTGGCACCCGGCGGCCGGCTGGTGGCCTCGGTCGAGCACCCGATCTATTCCGCCCCTTCCGATCCGAAATGGGTGCGGGACGAGGCCGGGCGCGACGTCTGGCCGGTCGACCGCTACCTGGACGAAGGGCCGCGCGTCACCGACTGGCTGGCCAAGGGCGTGGTCAAGCAGCACCGCACCATCGGCAGCTATGCCGGGCTGCTGCTGCGCGCCGGCTTCACCCTGTCGCATCTCGAGGAATGGGGCCCGACCGCGGAGCAGATCGCCGAGCATCCGGACTACGCGATCGAGCGCCAGCGCCCTGCGTTCCTCCTGCTCGCCGCGGATCGTCGAGAGGCCTGAGGACATCGTGATCCGCCCCCGCAGCCTGCCCTTTCTGGTCCTGCTCGCCGCCCTGGTCGCCCTGGGCGGGATGGCGATCGACATGTATCTGCCGGCGCTGCCGACCATCGGGGCGGAGTTCGCGGCCGGGCCGGACCGGGTGCAGCTGACCATGAGCGTCTATCTGCTCGGCGCCGCCGCCGGCCAGCTCGTGATCGGCCCGTTGAGCGACCGCTTCGGCCGGCGGCCGGTGCTGGTCGGCGGCTTCCTGCTGTTCGCGCTGGCCAGCCTCGGCGCCGTGTCCTCCGGCTCGGTCGAGGCGCTGATCGCCTGGCGGCTCCTGCAGTCGTTCGGCGCCGCGGTCGGCGGCGTCGTCGCCATGGCGATCGTGCGCGACAGCTACCCGGTCGAGGGCGCGGCGCGGACCATCGCCCATCTCAGCACCATCATCGGCCTGTCGCCCGCCGTCGCGCCCTTCATCGGCGGCGCCCTGCTGGAAGCGTTCGGCTGGCGCAGCATCTTCGCCGCCCTGGCCGCGGCCGGGCTGGCCCTGGCCGGCACCGTGGCATTCGGCCTGGGCGAGACGCGGCCGCCGGGGATCCGGCCCGCCAACCTGTTGCGGCAGCTGCTGCACAGCTACACCACGCTGCTCGGCGACCGCCGCTACCTCGCCTACGTGCTCTGCGTCTCCTTCGCCTTCGCCGGGCTGTTCACCTTCATCGCCGGCTCCCCCTACGCCGTGATCGAGCATTGGGGCGTGCCGCCGACTCGGTTCGGCTATGTCTTCGCGGTGCTGCCGATCGGGTTCATGGTCGGCGCCCAGCTCGGCGCCGTGCTCGGCCGCTGGCTTTCGGTCAGCGCCTTGCTGTCGATCGGCGTGGCGCTATGCTGCGCCGCGGGAGTCGCCCTCGTGGCGCTCTATGGGCTCGACGGCGGCCTCGTCGCCTTCATGCTGCCGGTCGCGGCCTATGTCGTCGGCGTCGGCATCATCCTGCCGCAGGGCATCGCCTGCGTGATGGCCGACCACCCGCAGATCGCCGGCGCAGCCTCGGCCGTGCTCGGCTGCGCCCAGCTCGCCCTTTCCGCCGCGGTCGCGGCGCTGGCGGCAGCCATGTCCGACGGCACGCCGCTGTCGATGGCCGTGACCATGGCGCTCGCCGCCCCAGCCGCCCTGCTGGCCGAGCGCATCGCCGCCCTGACCCGCCGGCCGCAGCCGGCCTGACACCATCCATCGATCCCGCTTGACCAAGCGTTCCGCCTATGTTCTCTTGCTCAGACAAGAACATAAGAGGAACATCATGAGCGACTGGACCTTCATCCGCGAGACCGTGACCCTCACCCTGCTGTTCGGCGCCTGCTACGGCCTGGCGGTGGTCGGCTACGGCTGGGGCCTCTGAGCCCCCTACCCGATCGCGGTCTGCTCCGGCGGCAGGGGCCGGGACTTGCCGTCCGCATCGATCGCGACATAGGTGAAGGTGCCGTCGGTGACCTTGACCACGCTGTGGTCGGTGCGCCGCTGCACGAAGGTCTCGATCCGCACCTTCATCGAACTGCGGCCGTTGGCCACCAGCTCGGCATAGCACGAGACGGTGTCGCCGATCCGCACCGGGGCCAGGAAGCTCATCGCGTCGACCGCCACCGTCGCCGTGCGGCCCCGCGCCCGCTCATGCGCCACCACCGCGCCGGCCAGGTCCATCTGCGACAGCAGCCAACCGCCGAAGATGTCGCCGTTCGGATTGGCGTCCTTCGGCATGGCGATGGTGCGGAGGGCCGGCATCCCGGGCGGCAGCAGGAGGGTGGTCACCGATGAAATCCTAGATTTGGTTACGCAGAGGCCGGAAGTGTCTATATGATGGAGGCAGCCCGCACATCCACGAGAAGACCCCGAATCCGGATCATGGCAGATCTGTTCGAGCCCGGCACCAACTCCAACGGCCGCTACACCGCCAGCGACATCGAGGTCCTGGAAGGGCTGGAGCCGGTGCGCCGCCGGCCCGGCATGTATATCGGCGGCACCGACGACCGCGCCCTGCACCATCTGGTGGCGGAGGTGCTGGACAACGCCATGGACGAGGCGGTGGCCGGCCACGCCAACACGATCGACCTGTCGCTCGACGCCGACGGCTTCGTCACGGTCCGCGACAACGGCCGCGGCATCCCGGTCGACGACCATCCGAAATACCCCGGCAAATCGGCGCTGGAGGTGATCCTCACCACGCTGCATTCCGGCGGCAAGTTCTCGAACAAGGTCTATGCCACATCGGGCGGCCTGCACGGCGTCGGCCTGTCGGTGGTCAACGCCCTGTCCGACGAGCTGCGGGTCGAGGTCGCGCGGGATCGCCAACTCTATCTCCAGCGCTATTCCCGCGGCCTGGCGCTGGGGCCGCTGGAGCGCGGCGGCGCGGTGCAGAACCGGCGCGGCACCACCATCAGCTTCCATCCGGACCCGGAGATCTTCGGCGCCGATGCCCGGCTGCAGCCCGGCCGGCTGTACCGGCTGGCCCGGTCCAAGGCCTATCTGTTCCGTGGCGTCGAGATCCGCTGGCGCTGTGATCCGGCGCTGGTGGCGGGCGACGACCGCACCCCGGCCGAGGCGGTGCTGCACTTCCCGGGCGGCCTGTCCGACTACCTCAAGGCGGCGCTGAACGACCGGCCGATGCGCACCCCGACCGCCTTCGCCGGCACCGCCAGTTTCCCAAGCAACGGGGGTCCCGACGGCGGCGGCCAGCTGGAATGGGCGGTGGCCTGGCCCGAGGACGACGACGAGGGCTTCGTCCACACCTACTGCAACACCATCCCGACGCCGCAGGGCGGCACCCATGAGCAGGGCCTGCGCGGCGGCCTGCTGCGCAGCCTGCGCGGCTTCGCCGAGCTGGCCAACCACAAGCGCGCCGGCCAGATCATCGCCGACGACGTGATGTCCGGCGTCGCGGTGCTGCTGTCGATCTTCATCCCGAACCCGCAGTTCCAGAGCCAGACCAAGGACCGGCTGTCCTCGCCCGAGGCGGCCAAGCTGGTCGAGGGCGCGATCAAGGACCATTTCGACCACTGGCTGTCGGCCGACCCGAAATCGGCCGAGGGGCTGCTGGAGTTCCTGACCGACCGGGCCGAGGAGCGGCTGCGCCGCAAGCAGGCCAAGGAGAACGGCCGCAAGACCCCGACCGCCCGCGTCCGCCTGCCCGGCAAGCTGGCCGATTGCAGCCGCACCGCGCCGGAGGGCACCGAGATCTTCCTGGTCGAAGGCGACAGCGCCGGCGGCTCGGCCAAGGCGGCGCGCAGCCGCGAGATCCAGGCGATCCTGCCGTTGCGCGGCAAGATCCTGAATGTGGCCAGCGCATCGGCCGACAAGCTGGCCGGCAACCAGGAGATCGCTGACCTGACCCTGGCGCTCGGCTGCGGCACCCGCAGCCAGTATTCCAGCGACAAGCTGCGCTACGAGCGGGTCATCATCATGACCGACGCCGATGTCGACGGCGCCCATATCGCGTCGCTGCTGATGACCTTCTTCTACAAGGAGATGCGCGGCCTGATCGCCGACGGCCACCTGTTCCTGGCGCAGCCGCCGCTGTACCGGGTGCAGGCCGGCACCACCACCGTCTATTGCCGCGACGACGCCCACAAGGACGAGGTGCTGGCCACCCAGTTCGCCGGCAAGAAGGTCGAGATCAGCCGCTTCAAGGGCCTCGGCGAGATGATGCCGGCGCAGCTGCGCGACACCACCATGGACCCGGGCAAGCGGTCGCTGCTGCGGGTCGAGCTGGCGGACGATCCGGACGACGAGATCGACGGCCGCCGCACCGCCGACCTGGTCGAGCAGCTGATGGGCCGCAAGCCGGAGCTGCGGCTGCGCTTCATCCAGCAGAACGCCGACAAGGCGACCGAGCTCGACATCTGAGGCTGGGACACACGGCCGCAGGCTGTGACCCGGGGCACAAGCGGGACCGAACGGTCAGCGTAGAACGGCGGAGCCCGCCGATTGGCGGCTCCCCGCGCCGCGCCATATCATCGAGACCGGCCGTATCGAGAACGGACATGATCCAGCATCGCCTCCCGCCCCTCGCCGCCCTCGCCCTGACCGCCCCGATCCTGGCCGGCTGTGCCAGTGACCGGGTGGTGGTCTCAGATATCAGCTCCCGCTACTCCCGGGTCGAGTTCTCGGCCGCGGCGGACGGCCGCGACCTGCGCACCGTGATCCAGGGCAACCCCTTCGGCACGCCCGGCTTCGACCAGGCGGTGACCCAGATCATGAACCGCACCTATGTCGGCCCGGCCACCCGCTTCACCACCACGCCCGGGCCGACGGCCAAGCGCGACTACTTCGTCTCGCTGGTGTTCAACCCGGCCCCGGACGTCGTCCCGTTCGCGTTGTGCAACAGCGCGCCGATCCCGACCGCAGCGCCGAATCCGAACCGGATCACCGCCCGGGCCGCCTTCTGCATCACCGGCGGCGAGGCCACGGCGGTGGTCGGCTACGTCGACAATGTCAAAGGGCCGGACGACCCGAACTTCGTCAGCATGATCCAGCATATGATGCTGTCGATGTTCCCGTACTGATCGCGTGGGGCGCCGGCCGGCCCGGCGCCCGCCCGCGGGGCTCGAGAAAGGGAAACGCCATGATCCTGCTTCGATGCGCCCTCGCCGTCGCGGTGCTGGCGCTGGCCGCCTGTTCCGGGCCGCGCATCGTGCGTAGTGATCTCGGCATGATGTATTCGACCGGCGAGCTGTTCGCCGCCGCCGATGGCCGCGACCTGCGCACCGTGGTCCAGGGCAACCCCTTCGGCGCGCCGGGCTTCGACCAGCGGGTGACGGACATCATGACCGGCACCTATGTCGGGCCGAGGACCCGCTTCACCACCACGCCCGGGCCGACGGAGAACCGCAACTACTTCGTCTCGGTGGTGTTCAACGCCCAGCCCGAGGTCAACCCGTTCAACCTGTGCGACCGCAAGACCTGGACCACCGCGCCGGCCAAGCGGCCGATCGTGGTGCGCGCCGCCTTCTGCATCCTGGGCCGCGAGCAGTCGGCGGTGGCGGGTTATCTCGACCAGGCGACCGGGCCGGACGACCCGCAATTCGTCTCCCTGGTCCGCCACCTGACGATCCAGCTCTTCCCCTATGTCCAGCCGGTGCCCTTCGGCCGGCCAGACTTCCCCTGAAAAGTCCGGCGAAGGAGGAAGAAGCCTTATCCCCGTTTGTCATCCTCGGGCTCGACCCGAGGATCCAGGGGCGGCCAGAGCCGTTCGTGGTGGCCCCTGGATTGCCGGGTCAAGCCCCGGCAATGACAATGAGGGCTGGCCGGACCAACAAGGCCTTACCCGCCTCGGGACCAGCCTCAGTCCGGCAAACGCCCGAGCCAGCGGGCCAGCGCGGCGTTGACCGCCTCCGGCTGCTCCATGGTCGACAGGTGGCCGCTGTCCTCGACCACGACGAGATCGGCGCCGGGGATCAGCGACGCCATCTCCTCCGACACCGGCAGCGGCGTCAGCTCGTCCTGCCGGCCGCACACCACCACGGCCGGGCAGCCGATGCGCGGCAGGTCCGGCCGGCTGTCCGGCCGCCCCAGGATCGCGATCTGCTGCCGCAGGAAGGCGTCGCGGCCGATCCGCGCGGCCATCGCCATCACCCGGCCGGTCAGCACCGGGTCCTCGAGCCGCGCCGGGTGCAGCAGCAGCGGCAGCAGCCGCGGCGTCACCCCCTTGAACCTGCCGGTCCGGGCCAGCGCGATCAGGGCGCGCCGGCGGCGGCTCTGCTCCTCCGTGTCCGGCCGTGCCGAGGTGTCGATCAGCGCCAGCCCGGCCACGCGCTCCGGCGCCCGGCGCATGATCTCGAGCGCGACATAGCCGCCCATCGACAGCCCCGCCAGGGCGAAGCGCGGGGGCGCCGCGGCCAGGGCGGCCTCGGCCAGCCCCACCACCGAATCGGCCCCGGCCAGGCTGGCCACCGCCACCGGCCGTTCGACCGAAAACGAATTGAGCTGCGCCGCCCACAGATCGGCGTCGCACAAGAGGCCGGGCAGGAACAGGATCGGCAGGGTCATCGCAGGAAGGCGCTGACCTTGCGGAAGTCGTCGGTCGCGGCCTCGCCCAGCCATTCGAAGCAGACCATCTCGGCGGTCACGATCTCGATGCCGCCCTGCACCAGCCGCAGCTCCGACACCGCCGTGCTGCGCGGCGCCCGTGCCGTGGTGGCGTCGATCGCCACCACCGGCCGGAAGCCGGCATCGTGCAGGTCGAAGGCGGTCTGCAGCACGCAGACATGGCTCTCCAGCCCGCACAGCACGATGGTGCGGCGGCCGATGCCCTCGAGATGGTCCAGCAGCGCCGGCTCGCCGACCGCGGAGAACCGGACCTTCGGCACCACCGGCGCGTCCGGCGCCAGCGCCGTGAGATCCGGCAGGGTCGGGCCCAGCCCCTTCGGATACTGCTCGGCGAACAGCACCGGCACGTCGAGCGCCACGGCGCTGCGGACCAGCGTCTCGATCCCCTTCCGCGCCGTCGCGAAATCATGCATCGCCGACACCAGCTTCTCCTGCACGTCGACCACCAGCAGGACGCCGTCGTTCCGGTCGAGCAGCATTCGTCACCTCTTCGCTTTCGTCACCGCGGCGGCATGACTCGCACCGCGCTAGGGTGAGCCATGCCCTGATGTCTCGATAGTTTCAATTGACTTGACGTGGGTTTTTCCCATTTAAAGGGCCTGCGGCGGGCCGCTCGGCGCGCCCCCATTAGGTAAGATTCCTGTACGATGCTCTTTTCGGATCTTGGGCTGAAGCCCGAAATCCTGCGTGCCGTGGACGATGTCGGCTACACCACGCCGACCCCGATCCAGGCCCAGGCCATACCCTACGTGTTGATGGGCCGCGACGTCCTCGGCATCGCGCAGACCGGCACCGGCAAGACCGCCGGCTTCACCCTGCCGATGCTGGAGATCCTCGCCTCCGGCCGGGCCAGGGCGCGCATGCCGCGCTCGCTGATCCTGGAGCCGACTCGCGAGCTGGCCGCCCAGGTGGCTGAGAATTTCGAGCTGTACGGCAAGTACGAGAAGCTGTCCTACGCCCTCCTGATCGGCGGCGAGAGCTTCGAGGACCAGATCAAGAAGCTGGATCGCGGCGTCGACGTGCTGATCGCCACGCCCGGCCGCATGCTCGACCTGTTCGAGCGCGGCAAGGTCCTCCTGGCCGACGTCAAGATCCTGGTGATCGACGAGGCCGACCGCATGCTCGACATGGGCTTCATCCCGGACATCGAGCGCATCGTCGGCCTGTTGCCGCCGCTGCGGCAGACCCTGTTCTTCTCCGCCACCATGCCGCCGGAGATCCGGCGCCTGTCGGACGCCTTCCTCAGCAATCCGAAGCAGATCTCGGTGGCGCCGCCGGCGACCACCGGCGAGAAGCTCGAGCAGCACATCGTCATCGTCGAGGCCGAGGACAAGCGCAAGGCGCTGCGCCACCTGCTGCGGCAGGAGGACGTCAAGAGCGCCTTCGTGTTCTGCAACCGCAAGCGCGACGTCTCGGTGGTGTTCAAGTCGCTGCAGAGCCACGGCTTCAACGCCGGGCAGATGCATGGCGACCTGGTCCAGTCGGTGCGCAACGAGACGCTCGACAAGTTCAAGCGCGGCGAGATCACCACGCTGGTCTGCAGCGACGTCGCCGCCCGCGGCATCGACGTCAGCGACATCGGCCATGTCTTCAACTTCGACGTGCCGATCCACGCCGACGACTATGTCCACCGCGTCGGCCGCACCGGCCGCGCCGGCAAGACCGGCAAGGCCTATTCGATCGCGACGCCCGAGGAAGGGCGCTTCGTCAAGACGATCGAAAGCCTGATCAAGAAGCAGATCCCGGTGCTGGTGCTGCCCGAGATCGGCCTCGAGGGCTTCCTGTCCGAGGATGAGATCAAGCAGCGCGGCAAGGCCCGCCGGCGCGGCGAGCGCGCCCAGGCGCCGAAGCGCCCCGAGGCTCGCAAGCATCGCGACTCGGCGCCGGAGGCCCGCCGCGAGGACCGCGTCGAGACCGCGCCCCGCCCTGCCGAGGACCGGCCGCGCCCCGACGAGGCGCGCCGCGGCGGCGATCGGCCGCGCCGGGAGAGCCCACGTCGGGACGACCACGTCGAGGCAGCGCCGCGCCCCTTCGAGGATCGGCCGCGGCGTGAGGCTTCCCGCCGGGACGACCACACGGAGGGCCGCGACCGGCGGCGGCACCGCGAGGATCACGACGACGTACCGGTGCTCGGCCTGGGCGACCATGTCCCGGCCTTCCTGCTGCGCCCCGTGCCGCAGCGCAAGCGCAGCGCGGCAGAAGTCACCGAAACGGCTGCCTGATTCCGTGACCGACGTTGACTTCGCCCCTTCGCTTTCGGCACAAGGGGCGACGGCCGGCGTCGGAGCATGGAAGCGGCAGTGAAGCGAATCAATCGGTTATCGACCTTTCTCGGCGCCGTGTCCGTGACCGCCATGCTGACGGCGATCGGCGCCTCGGCCCAGGAGCAGGGCCCGCAGCAAGCGCCGCCAGCCGCACCGGCTGCGGCGCAGCCCTCGCAGCCGGCCCCGGCGGCCGGGCAGCAGCAGCCGCCGGTGATCAGCGCCGACGAGCTGATCTACGACCAGACGCTCGGCCTCGTCACCGCCCGCGGCAAGGTCGAGATTCACCAGAATCACCAGATCGTGCGGGCCGACCAGGTCACCTACAACCAGAAGACCCAGGTGGTCGCCGCCAGCGGCCACGTCACCATGGTGCAGCCGGGCGGCGAGGTGATGTTCGGCGACTATGCCGAACTGACCGACGACCTGAAGGACGGCTTCATCCAGCAGGTGTCGCTGATCCTGTCGGACAATTCGCGCATGGTCGGCAACAGCGCGGTGCGCGAGCGCGGCGAGGTCACCACCATCGACCGTGCCGTCTATTCGCCCTGCAACCTGTGCAAGGACGACCCGTCCCAGCCGCCGCTGTGGCAGATCCGGGCCGTGCGGGTGACCAACGACGCCGTCTCGAAGGACATCATCTATCACGACGCCTTCATCGACCTGTTCGGCGTGCCGCTGTTCTACACGCCCTATTTCTCGATGCCCGACCCCTCGGTCGACCGGCGCCAGGGCTTCCTGTTCCCGACCTTCGGCGCGACCTCCGATGTCGGGCCGTTCTTCGGGCTGCAGTATTATTTCGACATCTCGCCGGACCAGGACGCCACGCTCGGCGCCATGCTCACGCGCGATGCCGGCCCGATGTTCAGCGGCCAGTACCGCAAGCGCTTCGACAAGGGCCTGGTGACCCTCGACGGCAGCATCAACCAGAGCGGCTACAGCAAGATCCTGAACGACAATTCGGGGCCGAACGGCACCAATCTCGACTTCCGATCGCAGCAGGTCCGCTGGCACTTCTTCGGGTCGGCCCGCTACGACTTCGACCAGAACTGGCGGTTCGGAGCCGACATCCAGCGCACCTCGGACCGGACCTATCTCGACAACTTCAACATCACCGGCGCCGACGTGCTGCAGAGCCGGGCCTATGCCGAGGGCTTCTATGGCCTGAGCTACATCTCGGTCGAGGCGCTGGACTGGCAGGACCTGCGCACTCCCGGCACCGGGATCGGCAACAAGGGCTACTCGCCCACCATCCTGCCCTGGGCCCAGGCCAACTACGTCAGCGAGCCCAACACCATCCTCGGCGGCCAGTGGTTCGCCAACGCCAGCGCGATCAGCCTGCTGCGCGACTTCGACGCGGTGACCAGCGACCCCGGCCGCAGCATCGACACCCGCCGCCTGTCCGCCCAGGTCGGCTGGCAGCGCGACTTCTACACCGACAGCGGCATCGTGCTGAACGCGCGCACCTACCTGCGTGGCGACCTGTACCAGTCGGACGGCATGCCGGACGGCATCAATGTGGTGAACGGCGGGCCCGACGAGGTCCTGACCAAGGACGGCGTCGGCGCCGCCCGCCTGTTCCCGACGGCCACCCTGACCGCGCGCTACCCGTTCGTCGGGCAGATCGGCAGCTACCAGCAGCTGCTGGAGCCGATCGTCAGCTTCAGCGCCGCGCCGAAGATCAGCAACGGCAGCAAGATCCCGAACAACGACAGCGCCGACATCGAGTTCGACGAGATCAACCTGTTCAGCGAGAACCGCTTCCCCGGCCTCGACCGGGTCGAGGGCGGCCAGCACGTCTCCTACGGCTTCCGCTACGGCCTCTACGCGCCGGACGGCGCCTCCGCCACCTTCTTCCTGGGCCAGAGCTATCGCTTCGAGGAGGATGACGACTTTCCGGAGAGCTCCGGCCTGCGCGACAAGGTGTCGGACTATGTCGGCCGCGTCACCCTGCATCCGGCGCCGTATCTGAACCTCGATTGGCGGTTCCGGCTGGACAAGGACAATTTCTACAGCCGCCGGCAATTCGTCCAAGCCACCACCGCCCCTACGGATTGGCTGAATCTGAACGTCAACTACAGTCTGCTCGACGACAAGGGCCCGGACGACGACGGCAACATCTTCAACCAGCAGCAGCTCGGCGCCGGCGGCACCGCCAAGGTCTCGGACTACTGGTCGGTATCGACCGGGATGACCTACGACATCGAGGCCATGCGGCCGTTCACCTACAGCCTCGGCGCGCAGTACCAGGACGAGTGCTTCACCTTCGGCGTCACGGCGCAGCGCCGGTTCACCACCGCCGAGGATCAGAAGGAGGGCTATTCCTTCTTCCTGACGCTGAGCCTGAAGAATCTGGGCGAGGTGCCGCTGAAGCTGAGCGGCGAGCAGAGCCGCACCCCGGGCACCTGAGCGGCCGCCGCTCTCACGAATCGTCCTGCCCCGGCGCCGCGATGCGGGACCAGGGCAGGACGTAGCCGACGCCGTCGCGCGCGCCGCGCTGCACCTCCACCGCATAGGCACTGCGGAGATGGTCGTCGGTCAGCACCTCGATCGGCGGGCCATCGGCCAGGATCCGGCCGCCCTGCAGCAGCACCAGCCGGTCGCAGAACCGGCCGGCCAGCGCCAGGTCGTGCAGCACCACCAGCACCCCGGCGCCGCCCCGGGCGCGGTCCCGCAGCAGTTCCATGATCTGCAGCTGGTGGAACGGGTCCAGCGCCGCCACCGGCTCGTCCGCAAACAGCAGCGGCGCTTCCACCGCCAGCGCCCGGGCGAACAGCACCCGCATCCGCTCGCCGGCCGACAGGGTGCCGACCGTGCGCAGCCGCAGATGTGCCGCATCCGCCGCCCCCAGCGCCCGCGCCACCGCCGCCTGGTCCGCCGCCGACATCCCGCCCGGGAACCGGCGGTGCGGCAGCCGCCCCAGCGCCACCAGGTGGTCGGCCCGCAGCGGCCATTGCACCTCGTCGCCCTGCATCAGCACCGCCAGGCCCCGCGCCAGCCGGTCGCGGCCGAGCTGCCGTATCGACAGGCCGTCATAGCGGACCGTGCCCGCATCCGGCGCCTGCAATCCGGCCAGCACGCGCAGCAGCGTGGTCTTGCCGGCCCCGTTCGGTCCGATCAGCCCGACCAGCTCGCCCGGCGCCAGCGCCAGGTCGATCCCGGCGAGGACCGGCCGGCCGCCGAGGGCGAGGTGAAGGCCTGTCGCGTCGATCCGCATCAGGCGCTCCGCCGCAGCCGCCAGATCAGGCCGAACAGGAAGGGGGCACCGATCACCGCGGTGACCACGCCCAGCTTCAGCTCGGGCTGTATCCGGACCAGCCGGAGTCCGATATCGGCCAGCAGCAGCAGCACGGCGCCGCCCAGCCCGCTGACGAACAGCAGCCGCCCCGGCCGGTGCCCGACCAGCGGGCGCAGCAGATGCGGCACAACCAGCCCGACGAAGGCGATCGCCCCGGTCACCGCCACGGCGCTGCCGACCGCGAGCGCCGTGCCGGCGATCAGTTGCAGCCGCAGCCGGCCGAGATCGAAGCCCAGGCTGGCCGCGGTGTCCTCGCCCAGGGTCAGCGCGTCCAGCGCCCGCGCCCCGGCCAGGATCAGGGCCCAGCCGACGGCCATCGGCGGCAGCACCAGCCAGACGTGCTCCAGGCTGCGGTCGGCCAGCGACCCCATCAGCCAGAACACGATCTCCAGCGCGGCATAGGGGTTCGGCGACAGGTTGAGCGCCAGGGCGGTCAGGGCGCCGGCGGCGCTGCTGACGGCGACGCCGGCCAGGATCACCGTCATCGTGCCGGCGCCGCGCCGGGCCAGGGCCAGCAGCAGCAGCGTGGCCAGCACCGCCCCGGCGATGCCGCCCAACGGCAAGGCCAGCGCGACCGTGCCGGCCACGCCGGAATAGAACACCAGCACCGCGCCGAGCGCCGCAGCGGCCGAGACGCCGATCACCCCCGGCTCGGCCAGCGGGTTGCGCAGCAGCCCCTGCATCGCGGCGCCGCCGAGGCCGAGGCTGAACCCGACCAGCAGGCCGAGCAGCGCCCGTGGCAGCCGCAGCTCGAGCAGCACCAGCGCCGGCAGGCTCTGCCGCCCGGCCAGCACATCGCCGATCGCCGCCGGCAGGTCGAGCGGCGCGTAGCCGGTGGCGACCGACCCGGCGAGGCAGGCCAGCACCGCCAGCACCAGGCCGGCGACCAGGATCGCGTAGGACGGTGCCTTGGAGTCGGTTCCGGCGGTCATCATGCCTCCGCCGAGAGCAGATCGTTGGATGACCAAACGGATTGCCTCTCCCGCGTGGCGGGAGAGGTCGGACGTCCGCCAGGACGTCCGGGTGAGGGCCGGCACCGGCTTCGACAAGATCCCCTCACCCGGTCTCGCTGCGCGAGCCCGACCTCTCCCGCAAGCGGGAGAGGCAACGCGAATGGCCTTGATTGCTCTCTCACGGCCCATCCTCCGCCTGCCTTGCGGCGGCGGCGATCAGGGCGGCGGCCTCGACCACCTCCGGCCCGCCGCAGGTCCACAGCCGCGACGGCACCCGGACCACGCGCAGTTCCGGCAGCGCCCCCAGGATCGGATGGTCCAGCATCGCCTCGCCCAGGGACGGCGCCCCGTTCTCCGGCTGGTTCAGGATCAGGAGCCGCACCCCGGCCAGGGCCACGCTCTCCAGCGGGATCTCGCCGTAAGCCTCCAGACCCCGCTCGGCGGCAAGGTTGCGGACACCGACCCGGCGCAGGATCTCGTCGACCAGCGACCCGCGGCCGGCGGTGAAGCCGTTCGGGCGCAGCACCACCGCCAGCGGCGGCGATGCCGGGCTTCGAATGGCCGCCAGCCGGTCGTCCATCGCCGCGATCATCCGCTCGCCGCGCTCCGCCTGGCCCAGCGCCGCCGCCACCCGGCGGATCTGGGCCCGGATCCCGTCCAGGCTTTCCGGCACGCCCAGCTCCAGCAGCGGCATCTCCAGGCGGCGCAGCAGCGCCACCGTGCCGCGGGGCGTGAAGGCCCCGACCACGACCAGGTCCGGGTCCAATGCCACGACCTCCTCCGCCAGGCCGCGATTGACCGGCACCGAGGCCGCCTCGGCCGCGACCACCGAGTTCTCCGGGTCGCGCGCCAGCCAGGTCACCGATCGCACGTCGGCGCGGTCGGCCAGGCGCAGCACCAGCGCATCGGCGCAGAGATTGAGGGAGACGACCCGATGCGGCCGGGCCATGGCGGGCATGGCCACGAGGCCGAGGGCCAGCAGCAGCGGGATCACGGCAGGGCGGCGCATCGCGATCAGAAGCTGACCTTCATGCCGAGATAACCGGCCCGCCGCAGCGAGCCGTAGGTCCAGACCTCCTCATAATCCTCGTCCAGCAGGTTGTCGATCCGGCCATAGACCTGCACCCTGTCGGTCACCTGGTAGGACGCCGCCAGATTCACCAGCGTATATCCGTCCAGCGTCACCGGCGACGAATTGTAGGCCTCGTCGAAGGCCAGGTCCTTCTGCGGACCGTTGTAATCCACGCCGAGATTGACGGTCGCCGCGCCGTCCAGGAAGCGATAGCTGACGTCGAGGCTGGCGATGTTGCGCGGCCGGCGCACCAGCTCCGCCCCCGTCGCGTCCTGTGCGTCGGTATAGGTGTAGGCGGCGCGGATGGTCAGGTCGTTGACCGGCGTCACCGACAGGCCCAGTTCCACACCGCGGGCGGTCGCCGTGCCCGGCAGGTTGGCCGAGCCCTGCCCGCTGCCGACGATCAGATCGCCGATCTGCTGCTCAAACCAGGTGGCGTCCAGCACCACCCGGTCGCCCCAGATCTCCTGGTCGAAGCCGGCATCCCAGCCCTCCGCGTGCTCCGGCTTCAGATCCGGATTGCCGCGATAGGTGTTGGTGAAGCCGTACAGCTCGAACAGCGTCGGGTTCTTCACCCCGGTGCCGTAGGAGGCGCGCAGCTTGGTCCCGGTGGCCTCGATCCGCCAGGCCGCGGTCAGGCGCCAGGTGGTGGTGTCGCGGAACAGGTCGTTCAGGTCCTGCCGCACGCTGCCGGTCAGGAACAGGCTGTCGAGCAGGCCGAGCTGGTATTGCCCGACCAGGCCGGTCGCGCCGATGCGGCGGCTGAAATCGGCGAAGCCGCTGTCGCTGTCCGCCTGCTGCTCCTCATGGTCGACAGCGAAGGTCAGGCGGTGCTCGGCCGGCAGCAGCACCTCGCTGTCCAGCATCAGATTGGTCTGATAGTCGACCCGCGTGGTCTTGCCGCGATAGCTGGCGGTGATGGCGTCGCCGCCGTCGCGATAATCGCGGCTGTCGTCGAGATAGGACAGGCCGACGACGTGCTCCCACCGGCCGTCGAGCAGCTTGAGCCTGCCCTGGATGCGGCCCAGGAAGGTCGAGCCGTCGACATCGTCCTCGCTGTCGACGGCGCCGACGCCGCCCAGGAAGCCGTCGAGGTCGGTGTTGAAGCGGGTGGTGCGGCCGACCACGTCGATGTCGACCAGCTCGCTCGGGTGCAGCCCGATCTTCGCATAGACCGTGCCGTTGCGGGTGCCGTCGGCCTCGCTGCCCCGGCGGGCGGCCGAGGTGCCGTCCGTGCGCAGCCCCGCAGTGCCGATCAGGAAGTCCACATCCTCGTTGCCGCCGCTGACCGAGGCGTGGCCCCGCAGCGTCCCGGTGCCGCCGCCCTCCACCGAGGCGGTGCCGCCGACCGGCCCGTCGCCGCGGCGGGTCACGATGTTGACCACGCCGCCGATCGCGTCCGAGCCGTAGAGGGCGCTCTGCGGCCCGCGCAGCACCTCGATCCGCTCGATGTCGTCGGCCATCAGATGGGCGAAGTCGAACTCCGACTCCAACGACGGGTCGTTGACCTCGACCCCGTCGATCAGCACCAGCGTCTGGTTGCTCTCGGAGCCGCGGATGCGGATCTGGGTCGTCTGGCCGGCCGGGCCGGTGCGGCTGACGGCGACGCCGGGCACCTGGCGCAGCGCATCGGAGAGCTGGCGGATCTGCCGGTCCTCCAGCTCCTGCCGGGTGATCACGGTGACGGCGCTGCCGACCTCAGCCGCCGGTGTCGGCACGCGGTTGGCGGTCACGACGATCGGCTCGAGCGTCAGGGGCGACGGGGTGTCCTGGGCCTTTGCGGGCACGACGGCGCCGGCGGCGAGCAGGACCAGGATGCAGCGGGACGGAACGGACATGGAGACCTCGGGGACACGCCTGTGGCACGTCACCGCGAACGCTGTCTCCCCGGCCCCGCCGCTTCGGCAACCGGGCCGGTTCGGCAACCACCAGGACACCCCGCCCGGCGTGCTCGCGCGTGACCACGACCGACGGCAGGTCTCCTGGCTCGCGGGTCGTCGCCGTTCCGTCGCCTTCCCAGGGCCCGAGAACCCCAGTGGCTTCATGACGGAGGACTCGCCGCTCACAGTTGCGGGGGCAGCCGCAGCGTTGGGCTTGGCCCGCACTGCGTTCCCATTTGATCCCGAAGGAACCGTCGCGGCGAAGCTAGTGGGCGGCCGGCCGCGCCGTCAACAGCGCATCGAGGCCGAGCGCGGCGGCGTTGGCGCCGGAATCGGCATAGGGCGGCAGCCGATCCTCCTCGCGCAGCTCGCTGTCGCAGATCGCCACCATCCGCGGCACCCAGCGGACGACGTGGTCGACCAGGGCGCGGACCGCCGGCACCAGGCCGCGGCGCGACGCGAACACCGCCTGCACCTCGCCCTCCGGCACGCGCCAGTCCAGCAGCACATGCTCCAGCAGGCCGGCCTGGATCGCCGGCCGGCAGATATAGTCCGGCAGCAGCGCGGCGCCGAGCTCGTCGATCGCAGCCTGGCGCAGGGTGAACATGTCGTCGCTGGCCAGCCGCGGCACATGCGGCACCGATTGCGGCGTACCGGCCGCGTCGACCATGGTCCAGACATGGCGGCCGTCGGCGCGATGCAGGTCGAGCGTGCCCAGGCGGATCAGGTCGACCGGCTCCACCGGCCGGCCGATCCGGTCGAGCAGGGCCGGCGCGGCCACCACCACGGCCCGGGTCTGGGCCAGCACCCGCACCACCACGTCCGACGGTTCGGTCGGTGGCCGGCGCACGCGGAAGGCGAGGTCGACCCGCTCCTCGATCACGTCGACGCGGCGGCCGGTCAGCTCCATCGAGATCCGCACCGCCGGATGGGCGGCCAGGAAGCTGTTGATCAGCGGCGCGATCATGGTCTGCGCCAGGATGTGCGGGCAGGTGACGCGGATCAGCCCGCTCGGCTCCGACCGCGCCTGGGCCACCGCCTGCTCCGCCGCCTCGGCCTCGGCCAGCAGGGTCTCGCAATGGCGCAGGAAGGTCTCGCCGACATCGGTCAGCGACAGCCGGCGGGTCGAGCGCTGCAGCAGCCGGACGCCGAGCCCCTCCTCCAGTGCCGCGATCCGGCGGCTCAGCCGCGACTTGGGCAGGCCCAGCGCCCGGCCGGCGGCGGTGAAGCCGCCCAGCTGCGCCACCTTGGCGAAGAGGCGGAGGTCGTTGAGGTCCAGCATGGCCGTCATCCCGAATGGATTGTCTCACACATAGAACGATCCATCGCGAAGATCCAGGCTACAGGCGAATTGCCATCATCCGTAAATACAGTGCTGATGCTATTCGCACCCACGGAGGGGCCTATGAAGATCCTGCAGATCGATTCCAGCCCGCTCGGCGACGCCTCGGTGTCGCGCCAGCTGACCAAGGCGACCGTCGGGGCTTGGCGCGCCCGCTATCCCCAGGCCGAGCTGGTGTATCGCGACCTTGTCGCCGACGCGCCGGAGCACCTGACCGCCGAGCGGCTGGCGGTGATCAAGTTCGGCAAGGACAGCGAGCTGACGCCGGTCCAGGCCGAGGAGCGGGCGCTGATCGACGCAGTGGTCGGGGAGTTCCTGTCGGCCGAT
This sequence comes from Inquilinus sp. NPDC058860, assembly GCF_042743185.1. Lineage (NCBI taxonomy): Bacteria > Pseudomonadati > Pseudomonadota > Alphaproteobacteria > Rhodospirillales > Rhodospirillaceae > Inquilinus > Inquilinus sp. NPDC058860. The sequence continues at coordinate 147,483 of NZ_JBHYMS010000006.1, forward strand.
GTCGTGGTGATCGGCGCGCCGATGTACAACTTCACCGTCCCGACCCAGTTGAAGGCCTGGATCGACCGCCTGCTGCAGGCGGGCCGCACCTTCCGCTACGGCGAGACCGGCCCGGTCGGCCTGGCCGGCGGCCGCAAGGTGATCGTCGCCTCCTCGCGCGGCGGCATCTACACCGCCGGCCTCGAGGCCCTTGATCACCAGGAAGCCTATCTGCGCACCGCGCTCGGCTTCATCGGCGTCACCGACATCGAGTTCGTCCGCGCCGAGGGCCTGTCGATGGGGCCGGAGCACCGCGAGCGCGCCGTGGCCGAGGCGCACCAGCAGGCCAAGGCGTCGCCGGCCCTGGCCGCGGCGGCTTAGCCCGTAGGTTGGGTTCGCCCAGCGAACCCAACACGGTTCCGCCGCACGATGTTGGGTTCGCTTGTCGCGAACCCAACCTACGTCCGCTCACCACTCGGACGCCTACCGCATCACCGGCATGGTGAATTCCGCCCCGCCCTTGATGCCGGTCGGCCAGCGCTCGGTCACCGTCTTCAGCTTGGTGTAGAAGCGCACCCCATCCGGCCCGTACATGCCGAGGTCGCCGAAGGCCGAGCGCTTCCAGCCGCCGAAGCTGTGGAACGCCATCGGCACCGGGATCGGCACGTTGACGCCGACCATGCCGACATTGCAGTTGCTGACGAAGGTCCGCGCCGCGTCGCCGTCGCGGGTGAAGATCGCGGTGCCGTTGCCGTATTCGTGCTTGTTGACGAGGTCCAGCGCGGTCGCGAAGTCGGGCGTCCGCACCACCGACAGCACCGGCCCGAAGATCTCCTCCTGGTAGATCCGCATTTCCGGCTGCACCTGGTCGAACAGGCAGCCGCCGACGAAGTAGCCGTTCTCGTAGCCCTGCAGCTTCAGGCCGCGGCCGTCCACCACCAGCTTGGCGCCCTCCTGGACGCCGATGTCGACATAGCCGCGCACCTTGTCGTAGTGCTGCCTGGTCACCAACGGCCCCATCTCCGCGTCGGGGTCGGTGCCGGGGCCGATCTTCAGCGCCCGCACCTTCGGCTCCAGCTTCTGGATCAGCTTGTCGCCGACATCGCCGACCGCGACCGCCACCGAGATCGCCATGCAGCGCTCGCCGGCCGAGCCGTAGCCCGCGCCCATCAGCGCGTCGACCGCCTTGTCCAGGTCGGCGTCGGGCATCACCACCATGTGGTTCTTGGCGCCGCACAGCGCCTGCACCCGCTTTCCGTGCGCCGCCGCGGTGGCATAGATGTACTCGCCGATCGCGGTCGACCCGACGAAGCTGACCGCCGCCACGCCCGGATGGGTCAAGAGCGTGTCGACCGCGACCTTGTCGCCATGCACCACGTTCAGCACGCCCGGAGGGGCGCCGGCCTCGATCAGCTTGGCCGCCAGCCAGTTGGCGGCGGACGGGTCCTTCTCCGACGGCTTCAGCACGAAGGTGTTGCCGCAGGCGATGGCGACCGAGAACATCCACAGCGGCACCATCACCGGGAAGTTGAACGGCGTGATGCCGGCGCAGACGCCGACCGGCTGGCGGATCGAGAAGCTGTCGATCTCGCGCCCGACATTCTCGCTGAACTCGCCCTTCAGCAAATGCGGGATGCCGCAGGCGAACTCCACCACCTCCAGGCCGCGCTGGATCGAGCCCTTGGCGTCGGACAGCACCTTGCCGTGCTCGGCGGTGACGATCCGGGCCAGCTCCTCGATGTTCTCCTCGATCAGCTGCTTGAAGCGGAACATCACGCGGGCGCGGATCACCGTCGGCGTCGCCGCCCAGCCGGGCAGCGCCTTCTGGGCCGAGGCGATGGCGGCGCCGACCTCCTCGGTCGAGGCGAAGTCGACGCGGCCCGAGACCTCGCCGGTTGCCGGGTTGCACACGTCCCCGGCCCGGCCGCTGCGGCCGGGCGCGGCCTTGCCGTCGATGAAGTGATGGATCGAACCCACGCTGCGCTCCTCCAGAATTCTTTCGGACAGGTCGGACAGCCGCCCGATTTGCCGCGCCCCTCGCGACGGGCTTGGCGGCCGGGGGGCCCCTGTCGTAACAGTCGGGCCATGCTACGGCGGTCGCGTCCGCCGGCAAAGGGTCAGGATAGGGTTCATGGGTCTCGGTCTCTACGATCCGGAGCGCCGCTACCGGCGGCGCGTCTGGGGCGCGATCATCCGCGTGTTCTTCTCGATCACCGTGCTGGTGGTGGTGGCAGCCTTCGCCTATCAGATCGGGGTCGAGCGGACCCGCGGCCAGATCGCGACGCTGCAGGCCCAGGTCGGCTCGCTGACCCAGGACAAGAGCGGGCTGGAGCAGGACCGGGTGCGGCTGCAGGCGGCGGCGCAGACGGCGCAGATCCAGTATCGCGAGCTGATGACCCGATTCGAGCGCGAGGTGCCGACCGGAGTCTATCGCGACCTGGCCGACAAGGTGGCGCAACGGCTGCAGACCGGGCTCGACCCGCAGCGCCTCGCCTTCTACATCGACCAGGCCTCGGCACCGCGCGACTGCAAGCCGGGCGAGAGCAAGCGCTTCATCCTGCCGACGCAGAACGCCGTCGGCGCCAACAGCTCGGTGGCTTTCGCCAACAACACCATCGCCGTGACCGGCCGCGGCGAGAGCACGGTCGACGAGAACGGCAAGGCGCAGGCCTGGTTCGATCCGGCCAAGAGCGTGACCGTGAACTTCCGCGGCATCGACGGCAAGCAGGCCACCGCCACCGGCGTTCTGCCGCTGTTCCAGACCATCGTGGCCGGCGACAAGGAGTACCGCTTCAGCCTGGTCGAGGGCGAGCGCAGCTTCGTCCGCGTCACCAACGAGGTCTGCGCGTTCCCGTGAGCGGGCTCGACCACGACCTCCTGGCGCGCCTGTCCGCGGGGCGGGAGTGGATCCCCGTCCGCCACGGCGAATCCGGCGACCGGGTCTACCGGCGCAGCGACGGCGCCGCCTATGCAAAAGTCTCGTCGGGCCCAGGCGCCGCCCTCCTCGACGGCGAGCGCCGCCGCATCGACTGGTTGGCGGGATCCGGCCTCGGCACCCCGTCGGTGCTCGACTGGACCGCGTCCGGCGACGCCGCCTGCCTGGTCATGAGCGCCGTGCCCGGCGTGCCGGCGAGCGAGCTGGCAGCGCCCGATCTCGCCGAGGCCTGGCCGTCGATCGCCGAACGGATCGAGGCGCTGCACGCACTGCCGGCGGCGGACTGCCCGTTCGAGCGCGGCCTGGCGGGGATGTTCGCCCGGGCCGAGGACGTGGTGGCGCGCAGCGCGGTCAATCCCGACTTCCTGGCCCCGGAGGACCAGGAGATCCCGCCCCCTGCCCTGCTCGACCGGTTGCGGGCGGAGCTGCCGCGGCGGCTGGCGCAGGAGGCGGCCGGCCGCGTCGTCTGCCACGGCGACGCCTGCATGCCGAACCTGATGGTCGACCCGGAGACGCTGCGCTGCGTCGGGCTGATCGACCTGGGGCGGTTCGGCGCCGCCGACCGCTATGTCGACCTCACCCTCCTCCTCGCCAATGCCCGCGAGACCTGGACGACGCCGGAGCAGGCGCAGGCCGCCCATGACCGGCTGTTCGAGATCCTCGGCATCCCGCCGGACGAGGGCCGGCTCGCCTTCTACCTCCGCCTCGACCCCCTGACCTGGGGCTGACGACCTGGGGCCGGCCGCCCCGGCCTTTGACGGGCGCCGCATCTGGTCCAAGATCGGCCGAACACCGGCGGGAACCGGATCGCAGGGAAGGTGCCGACAGATGCCGACGGAAACGCCGAAACCGATCTCGTCATCCGACGTCCCGTGGGAGGAATGGTCCGACATCCCGCGCTTCACCACGCGCTACCGGCACCTGACACGCACCGTGCTCGGCGACGACTACCATGTCGGCGTCGCCATCGAGGAGCTAGGGCCGGGCAAGCAGAGCGTGCCGGCGCACTACCACATCTTCGAGGAGGAGCATGTCTACATCCTCGAAGGCACGGTCACCGCGCGCCTCGGCGCCGACAGCTACGTGATGAAGGCCGGCGACTATATCTGCTACCCGGCCGGGCAGAAGGCCGGGCACTGCCTGGTCAACACCGGCGACACCGTCTGCCGCTACGTCGTGGTGGGCGAGCGCAACCCGAACGAAATCTGCGTCTACACCGACACCAACAAGGTGCTGGTGCGCCCCCTGGGACGGCGGGTGATTCTCGACCTGGCGGCGACGCGCGCCTATTGGGACGGCGAGGACACCGGCCTGCCGCCCGGCGTCGCCCCACCCGCCGATGCCGTGGCGCCCGAGCCGCCCGTCGCGCCGAAGGGGCCGATCTCCGAGGGTGCGGTGGACTGGCACGACGACGGCGTGCCCGGCAGCGCGCGGTTCGGCGGCCGCTCGAAGCACCTCACCCATGCGGCGGTCGGAGCGAGCTACCGCGTCGGCGTGCTGATCGAATCGCCGGCGCCCGGCAAGCGTCTGTGCCCGACGCACTATCACATGCTGGAGGAGGAGCAGGCGCTGATCCTCGAGGGCCAGGTGACACTGATCCTCGGCGACGAGCGCCACGAGCTGAAGGCCGGCGACTATGTCTGCTTCCCCGCCGGCCGGAAGGTCGGCCATTCCTTCCTGAACAGCGGCCCCGGCCCGTGCAGATACCTCATGATCGGCGAGCGCAATCCGAACGAGGTCTGCGTCTATCCGGATTCGAACAAGATGGCGGTCGGCGCCTTGCGCACGCGCGACGACATCTTCGACATGTCAGGGCTGCGGCGATACTGGGACGGCGAAGAGACGCCCGGCTGAGTCCCGGCGGCTGCCGCGTCTGAGAGACGCGACCCGCGCGCCCCCCCGCCAACGACATTCTGCGCCTGCACCGCCAGCCAAGGGTGTGGCCGGCCCGCAACAGAGCGTCATTACCGCAAACTATACATTTTTGTATGTATGTTACGTTTTTGCGCGAGCCTAGGGTCCTTCTTGTCTTAGACGCCCCGGCCAGAGCAGCCACCAAGCCTGATCGACTGTGCCTTCGACGACACAGGGCTCCGCCGACAGGCGGGCGTCTCGCGTGAATCGCCCCGCATCGATGCGGGCAAAGGGAGGCAGGATGAAGCAGGTACTGCTGGGGGGCACGGCGCTGGCCGCTGCTGCGTTGATCGGGGCCATGCCGGCATCGGCGGCCGATGCGAATGTGACGTCCGGCCTGCAGCTGAAGATCACCGGGTTCATCGCCGCGCAGTCCGCACTGGTGCTCTCGGACACCGGCCACTCGCAGTTCGACCGCGACTACGACTTCCAGTCCAACGCGCGGATGCAGTTCGACGTCAAGAACGTCACCGACTCCGGCCTGGAATATGGCGGCCGCATCCGCTTCGACTCGGTGAACCGGCGGGACGGCGTCCAGGTCGACCGCACCTATGTCTATGTGAAGGGCAGCTTCGGCACCATCACCTTCGGCGACGGGCCGACCGTCGCCGACGACTTCGGCTACATCTACGCCCATGACGAGCTGGCCGGCGCCGTCGGCGCCGGCGGCATGGATTTCGGCGACCTGCTGGACGGCGACTTCCCGCTGGGCGGCGGCAACTTCTACTCGATCGACGCCACCTATCTCGGCGGCCTGGCGAACGACGACACCCGCATCAAATACACCTCGCCGACGATCAACGGCTTCAGCTTCGGCGTCGACTTCACCCCGGTCGTGGGCGGGTCGACCCATGCCGGTCCCGGCGGCCGCAACGACCTGATCAACGACAGCAGCACGCTGTACGAGAACGTCGTCACCGGCGGCGTCGGCTATGACGGCGACATCGGCGGCGGCGTCGGCCTGCGCGTCGCCGCCACGGCCGCCTACGGCAACGGCGTCACCACCGACAACAATCCGGAGCATCACGACCTCGAGGCCTATACCCTCGGCGGCCGGGTCAAGTCGGGCGGCATCGCCGCCAGCGTGAACTGGACCCACTATTCCAGCCTGTACCTGACCAGCAAGCCGGTGGACACGGTCATCGGCGATCTGAGCTATCAGTGGGGTCCGTTCCTGACCTCGGTGTCCTATGCCTATACCTGGGCCGGCAACAACAACGGCCTGGAGCAGCCCTACACCGGTGCCACCAACCTGCAGGACAATCACATCGCCGGCGTGAACCTGACCTACACGCTGGCGCCGGGCCTGAACACCTATGCGGAGGTGATCTACGAGAAGCAGAACTTCCGCGAAGGCAAGGATTTCGAGAACGCCAATCTGCTGACCGGCATCAACCTGGCCTTCTGAGATTCCGGGTCGACCCGGACGCGACAGACCGCTTCCAACGGCCTCTGTCTCGTTCCCTCCTAGACTGAAAGATCGCGTCCGGTCGATGGGGATGCGCGGCGCTGCCAGCCGCGCATCCCTATTTTCATTTTCAGTTGAGAATCACGGTGGCGCTCTGCAGCCCCGCTTGACTCATATAGCTCGCCGGTTATAAATCAAATCATAGCCAGACAGTTATGAGTTCGGATGTCGACCGCCCACGACATGCTCTTCAGGACGCTCGCCGATCCGACCCGGCGGACTCTTTTCGAGCGGCTGTGCAGCGAAGGAGAGCTGACCGTCGGGGCCCTGACGGCCGGCGCCGGGATCTCGCAGCCGGCGGTCTCGAAGCATCTCGGCGTCCTGAAGCAGGCCGGGCTGGTGCGGGACCGTCCCGAAGGCCGCCAGATGCACTACAGCGCGCAGCGCGGCGCCCTGGCCCCGCTGATCGACTGGACCAGCCGGATGGCCGGGTTTTGGGAAAGCCGGTTCGATGATCTCGAGGACCTGCTCAAGAGGATGGATCAATGACCAATGCCGTGACCGAAACCCGCTCCGTCATCGTCGAACGGGAGATCCCCCATCCGCCGGAGAAGATCTGGCGTGCCCTGACGCAGCCGCACCTGATCGAGGAGTGGCTGATGAAGAACGACTTCAGCCCCGTCGTGGGCCACCGCTTCAACCTTCGCGGCGACTGGGGCGGCGTGCTCGACTGCAAGGTCCTCGCGGTCGAGCCGAACCGGACCCTGTCCTACAGCTGGGACTTCGCGCATGACGATCCGGCCTACGATCTGAAAAGCGTGGTGGTCTGGACCCTCACCCCGACGAGCACGGGAACGCATCTGCGCATGGAACAGTCGGGCTTCCGGCCGAACCAGAAGCAGGCCTATGGCGGCGCCAAGGCCGGATGGCAGCAGTTCCTCACCAAGCTGGAGCAAGTCCTGGCGCGCCAGGAGTGAGACCAGGGTTCCCGATCCGCCCATCTTCGACAGGAGGTCTGATTGAGCCCATGGGTCCGGCAGATCCACCGCTGGCTGTCCATTGCCTTCACGGCAACCGTCATCGCCAACTTCGTCGCCATGGCGCTGGGCGAGCCCCCCGGATGGGTGGTGTACGCGCCGCTGCTCCCGCTCTTCCTGCTGCTGTTCACCGGCCTCTACATGTTCGTGCTCCCCTACGCCGCCGGGAGACGCGGCGGATGACCCGCCCCTAGGAGACCGTTTGGAAATGCGCTGGCGTGAGTCGGCTGGCGGTGGTTTCGAGAACCGGAGCGCAGCGCATGTTTGGTGCGTGAGCACCGGAAGCGGAGAAACCGCCGTCAGACGGCCGCGCCAGTAGCATTTGCAAACGGTCTCTAAGGCGCCGCCGGGTTCTTGCCGACCACCTTCTGCAGCTCGCGGTCGACCTGGACCTTGACGTCCTGCTCGACCCGGACGTTGAGGTTGATCTCGATCGGCTTGTCCGGCGCCTCGACCCGGATCACCGGCGAGCAGGCGCCGAGCAGCGCGGCGAGAGAGAGGCCGGCGCAAGCGGCGCGGGATCTGTCGGTCATCAGGCCTCTTCCCTTCAACACGGTGGCCCGGCCCGGCGCCCCAGCCGCTCCACATAATAGTCCCGGATGCGGTCGCCGATCCGCGCCAGCGCCAGGCTGCGCCGGGCGATGACGTAGAGCGCGCCCGACAGGTTGACGTTGAGCGCGATCGGGAAGCCGCCATAGAGGTCGGGGTTCGAGCCGCGCACCGCCAGCCTGACATTCGCCTCGCCGTCGCTGCGGCCGTCCAGCGTCGCCCGCAGCGACTGGTACTGGAAGTTGCGCAGCGCCGTCATCAGCGTGTCCATGCCCGGTTCGGCGGCCGCGGCCGCCTTGATCTCGTCCGGCGCCGCCGCGCCGCCGTAGCGGATCTCGCCCGGGCCGCGCGTTGCCAGCACGCCGTTCTCGACCACGATCGTGTCGCGGTCGAGGCGGAACGGGATGGTGCCGTCGACGATGCCGGTGGCGCGGACATCGTCCAGCCCGGCCGCGGCCACGGCCCGGGCCAAGTCCAGCCCCTCGATCCGCAGCACCGACGGGCGCCGCCGGCCGGAGCCGCCTTCGACGTCGATCTTCGCCCCGGTCCAGTCCAGCGCCAGCCGCCGCAGGTCGACGCCGCCGGCCTGGCTCCAGCCGAAGCGGGCGTCGACATCGGTCAGGGGCGGCATCTCGCCGTCCAGCAGGAACCGGCCGATCCGGACCCGCTGCCCCGCCGGCAGCCGCAGCGGCGAGAACCGGTCGAGCCGCAGTTCGGCCGCCGCTGCCTCGGCCCTGCCCCAGGGCGTGCGGAACGCGGCGTTGCGCAGCCGCAGGCCCAGCGAGGTCTCCGCGGCGCCGCCCCAGGCGATCCGCCCGCTGCCCTCCATCCGCCCGTCGACGCAGGCCAGCGGCAGCCCGGCCAGGGCCGGCACCACGTCCTTCGGCTGCAGCCCGCGGCGGCGGAACCGCACCGGATCGAGCACCAGGTCGAGCCCGCCGTCGCCGGTCGCAAGGTCATGCCGGCCGGTGCCGGCGGCGCGGGCCCGGCCCTCCGGGTCGGTCAGCTCCGCCTCCAGCGACAGGATGTCGGTGGAAGCGTCGAGCCGGCTGCGCAGCCGCGCCTTCATCGGCACCACCGGGTTGCCCTCGATCGCCAGCCGCGCCGCGGTGAGGGTGGCGTCGACCGGGATCGTCGCGCCGGGAACGACCGCGGCCTCGGCGTCGACGTCCTCGACCGACAGCCCCGCACCGGGCAGCGCCAGCCTGCCGTCCGCCGCGGTCAGGCGGTAGCTGCCCTCGGGCTGCACCGCCGGGGCGATGGCGAGGACCGGGGTGGTCGCGGTCAGCCGCGTGGCGTCGGCACCGGCGCCGATCGACAGGTCCAGCGCCAGGGCCGGCACGGCGGCCCGCACCAGCGGCGGCCGGTCGCCGTCGAGATCGGTCTCCAGCAGCGGCCGGCCCTCGGCATCCGGGCACAGCAGCGCCGCCGCCGGCTCGGCCAGGCGCAGCCGCGGCGTGAAGTCCTGCGCCGGCAAGTCCAGCGACAGGCATTCGCCATGCACCGGCCGCACCGTCAGGTGCTGCCCGACGGTGTCGACCCGGACGGTGCCCCGCGCCGTGGCGTTGCCGCCCGCCTTGCCCGGCAGGCCGATGGCCGAGCTGCCCGACAGCGTCGCGGTCCAGCCGTCGTCGGTGGTCTCGCCCGACACGGTCATCGGGCCGGGGTCGATGGTCAGGCCGATCGCCTCGAACGGGTCGAGGTCCAGCACCGCCTCCGGCACCCGCACCTTGGCCTGCCCGGCATCGTTCAGCCCGAGCTCGGCGTCGATCGAGCCGGCGACGTCGAAGCCGGCGACATTGCCCTTGGTCGCCCCGGCCAGCCGGGTCCACCAGGTGTCGCCCTCGCGGCTGAACTCCAGCCGCTGCGGCCCGCCGTCGCCGGGCAGCCAGTCGAGGTCGACCGACAGCTTGCCGGAGGCGAAGCGCCCCGCCACCTTCCAAGGCCGGCTGCCGGCCAGGGTCAGCGTGCCGCCGGCGAGGTCGATGCTGGCGCTCAGCTGCCCGGTCTGCAGCGCCACGCCGGTGCCGGCCTGGACGCCGTCGGTCGAGACCCGGATGAAGCCGTCGGCCAGCAGCTGCGGCAGCTCGTCGAGGCTGGGCAGGCCGGGGGTGCGCAGGGTCAGCCAGGCGTTGATGTTGGCCTTGCCGGTCACGCCGCTGTCGAAGCCCAGGGCCGGCGCCACCGCGCCGAGGTTGTCGGCGGCGACCTGCACCGCAAGGTCGGTGCCCTCGCCCTGCTTCGCCCCCTGCAGCTGCAGCCCCAGGCTGCCGTCGCCGCTGCCGATCTTGGCGCCGATGATCAGCTGCTGCAGCCGTTGCAGCGTGCCGTTGCCCTGCACGCCGAAATCGCGGAACCGGGCGGCGCCGCGCTCGACCTCCGCGACCGTCAGCGCGCCCTGGATCTCACCGCTGCTGTCGCGTTCGCCGCCATAGGCGATCCAGCCGGTGACCCCGTTCAGCGACAGCTGGTCCGACCGGAAGCTGGCCTGCTCCAGCTGCACGCCGCCATAGATCTGGCCCTCCGGGGTATTGGTCAGGTCGAACTTGGCCTGGGCCACGCCGCCGGCGCCGGCCGGGCGCAGCCGTCCGCTCCACACCAGCCGGCCCAGCTCGTTGACCGCGCCCTCGGCCTCGACCGGCGTCTGGATCCGGCCCCAGGGGGTGTCGATCACGATCAGGCTGTCGCGCACCGAGATGGACTGGAACGGGATCGCGCCCAGCCCCCCGCCGCCTCCTCCTCCGCCGCCCTCCAACACACCCATCCGCGGCAGCTCCAGCGCGCCCGACCGGTCGATGCCGAGGCGGATCGACACGCCGGACAGCGCGATCGAGGACAGGTGGCCCTCGCGGATCAGCGTCCAGGGGTTGAAGCCGAGGGAGATGCTGTCGATCGTGATCCGCCCGTCCGCCACGGCGATGCCGCCGATCTCGGCCGAGCCGAGATCGACGCTGGACACGGTCAGCCGCTCGACCGGCACGCCCTCGGCCCTGAGGCGGGCGATCGCCTCCGCCTCGACCCAGCCGGGCAGCAGCCTCTGCCCGGCGATGGCGAGCCCGACCAGGGCCGCGAGCAGCGCCGAGAGGCCGATGGTCCAGCGGCGGCGGGGCCAGCGGCGGGGAAGGAATCGCGCCATCCCGCCACTCTAACCGAGGCGGAGCGCCGGAACAGTATGAGATGCTCAGTACGACGGTGCCGGCTCCGCCTGCGGCAACGCCCGGCAGGCCGCGCGGGACAGCAGCGCCGCGGCCGCGAGGGCGGCGGCGAGAAACGCGGCGCCCCCCGCGCCGAAGGCCCAGGCATAGCCGTCGACGGCATCCGGCCGGGCCGCGGCGACGGACATCAGCGCGGCCAGCCCGACGGTCGGCCCCAGCTCCATCGCCGTGTTCATCACGCCGCCAGCCAGCCCCGCCTGGCGCTGCGGCACGTTCATCGTCGACAGCACGGCGGAGCCGGAGAACATCAGGGATAGGCCGGCGGCGAGCAGGACCATGCCCGGCAGCAGTCCGGCGGCATAGCCCGTGTCAGGGCCGAGACCGGCGAGGAGGCCGAGACCGGCGGCCGCGACCAGCAGGCCGGAAACGGTGACCCGCGCCGGACCGAGACGGCCGACCAGGGCCGGCGCGACGTGGTTCGTCGCCATCAGGGCGACGGCGAAGGGCAGGAAGGCCAGCGCGGTGGCCAGCGGCGTCCACCCCCTCGTGCCCTGGAGGTACAGCGACAGGACGAACTCGATCAGGGCGGAGCCGGCGGCTGCCAGCAGCATGCCGAGCAGCCCGGCGACGCGGCAGGGGCTCGGCAGGAAGCCGGGCGGCAGCAGCGGGTCCCGGACGATGCGCTCGACGCCCAGGAACGCGGCCAGCAGCGCGGCGCCGGCGGTCAGCGGCCCCCACACGGCGGCGGACGACCAGGGATGCTCACCGCTCGCGATCAGGCCATAGCTCGCCAGCACGATGCCCGCGGTGGCGAGCAGCGCTCCGGCCGGATCCAGCCCCGGCCGGCCGGCGGGCTCGTCGGTCCGGTCGGCCGGCAGCAGGCCGCGCGTCGAGGCCAGCCCGGCCAGGGCGACCAGGACCGGGATGGCGAACATCCAGCGCCACGACACCCAGGTGGTCAGGACGCCCGAGGCGACGAATCCCAGGATCGCGCCGAGGACCGAGACGCCGCCCCAGGCCGCCATGGCCCTTCCGTAGGCCGCGGGCTCCGGGAACAGCGCGCGCAGCACCGCCATGGCGGCGGGCGCCGTCAGGGCGCCGCCGGCGCCCTGGACGAAGCGCGCCCCGACCAGCACCACGAAGCCGGGGGCCGCGGCGGCGGCCAGGGAGGCCGCGCCGAACAGGATCAGCCCGAGGGCGAACATGCGCCGCCCGCGATAGCGGTCCGCCAGCCGCCCGCCGAACAGCAGCAGGCCGCTGAACGGCAGGCCGTAGGCCACCTGCAGCAGCAGCAGGTCCGCCGGGGTCAGGGCGAACTCCGCGGCGATCCGGGGCAGCGGCACCATGATCAGGGCGATGGTGAAGATCAGCGTCCCCTGCACCACCGCGAGGATGGCGAAGCCGAGCCTCGTCCTCGACGGCGAGGCGGCATCATCGGACGATCGATGTACGGTCATTCCGTGTCTCCAGAAGCATGGACCCGGCCCGCGGGCCGGCTCTGTCGACACATCATTCAATAAAACAATTGAATGATAAAGAAAGATATGGCCAGCGGCACGACTGCTGGGGAATCGCCTGAGTCCTCCTTCACTGTCATGGCCGGGCTTGACCCGGGCATCCAGGAGATGTCGAGGCCGCTCTGGGTGGCCCCTGGATTGCCGGGTCAAGCCCGGCAATGACAGGAAGAGAGCATTGGTCCTCGGAGGCCCAGGAAACCTCCGCGGATTCTCAGCCTCACACCGCTTCTTCCTCCCCCAGCGCCGAGATGGTCCGCTCGGTCTCGGCGCTGCGGGCGCGGGCGATCTCGGCGATGGTGCGGCGCAGGTCGGGGTGGGCGCTGGCCAGCACCGAAAGGTCGCGGGCGGTCAGGGCCAGGAGCTTGCAGAAGGCGATGGCGGTGACCGTGGCGGTGCGGCGGCCGCTGATCAAGAGCGCCATCTCGCCGAAGAAATCGCCGCGGCCGAGCCGGAACTTGCGCCCGCCGCGGCCGATCTCGACCGCGCCGGAGGAGATGAAATACATGGTGTCGCCGCGGTCGCCGGCCTGGACGATGACCTCGCCCGGCACCGCGAAGATCGGCTTCAGCAGCTTGCAGATCTGCTCGATCCGCTCCTCCGACAGGCCCTGGAAGAACGGCAGGCGCCGCACCAGCTCGGCGGTGCCGAGGCCGAGGTCCAGCTGCGGCCGCCGCTGCAGCGTCTCGTACAGCCGGCCGACGTCGCGCTGCAGGTCCTCGTAGATCTCGCCGCTGATGAACTGCTGGTTGCGCAGCTCGTCGTATTCCGCCGATTCCAGCCGCAGGGCCGCCCAGCGCAGGAAGCGCTCGGACATCCGCCGCTCATAGTCCGGATATTGCAGCCGCAGCGCCTCGATCGCGGCGATGATGGCGTCGAGCCGCGTGGTCAGCACCGCATCGAGCGACTGCCACACCTCGGCGCCGAGCAGCCGGCGCATCTCGGCCTCGGCATGGCGCTTCAGCATCTCGATCATCATCCGCGCCACCTTCAGCATCTCGAGGCGATCGGCGATGCTGCCGGACAGCGGCCCCTCCCAGCCGGTGCTGCGCTGCAGCATGATGGCGAGGCGGAAGCCGGGCCCGAAATCGATGTTGCGGGAGGCCGCGGCGAGATAGCCGGCGCGGCCGCCGGTCATCGCCGCGTCGTGCAGCCGCCCGACCTGGGCCAGCAGGTCGGCGGTGGTGCGACGCGACATCAGCTTCTGGTCGAAATGCTCGACCACCAGATCGCGCTCGCGGTTGGCCAGGGCCATCAGCCCCATCCGCTCGCGCTCCTTCGGGTCGAGCATGAAGGGCCGGCTGGCCAGGCCGCTGAGCCGGCTGCGATAGGCCTCGGCCGCCTCCTTCGCCACCTCCGGCGACAGGTGCTGCTCCTCGGCGATCTCCTCGATCCTTTCGGCGATGCCCTCGCGCGCCTGGTGCAGGGCGCGGTCGCGCAGCGCCAGCTCGGTCGGGCTCAGCGCGTTCAGGCCGAGCGACCGCATCACCATCCGCAGCGTGGTGGCATTGATCAGCAGGGTCCACAGCACGAAGCCGGTGGCCAGCACCACCACGAAATGCGTCGCCTCGGTGCCGAGCAGCGGGTTCTCGCTGACGGCCAGCGCCAGCGCCAGGGTGACGGCGCCGCGCAGGCCGCCCCACAGGATGACCAGGCGGTAGGGCGTGCTGACCGGCTGCGCCACCTTGAGCCATGTCAGCACCGGCAGCAGCCCCCACAGCACGATGGCGCGGGCGATGAAGGCGGCGGAGATCAGCACCAGCAGCAGGACGCCGTCCTCGACCGTGGCGTCGCGCAGGAACTCCGGCACCAGCATGGCGGCGAAGATGAAGATCAGGGTCGAGGCGCAGAAGCCGAGCAGCGCCCACACCTTCTCCAGCCCCTCCCAGCCCTCGGCCGAGATCCGCACCCGGCCGGTGGAGCCCACCACCAGCGCCACCGTCACCACCGCAACCACGCCGGAGACGTGCAGGTAGCGCTCGGCCACGACATAGGCGATGTAGGGCAGCGCCAGGGTGAAGGCGACCTCGGCCACGGGGTAGCGGTTCAGGGGCCGCATCACCATGAAGGCCAGGCGCCCGGCGATGAAGCCGAACAGCCCCCCGCCGATGAAGAAGCGCAGGAACAGCAGCGGCGCGCCGCCGGCATCGGCCTCGCCATGGCCGGCGCTGGCGCCGGCGGTCAGCAGGCCGACCAGAACGATGTAGAGGGTGATGGCCGCGGCGTCGTTCAGCAGGCTCTCGCCCTCGACCAGGATGGTCAGGCGCCGCGGCGCGCCGGCGTCGCGGAAGATGCCGATCACCGCCGCCGGGTCGGTGGTGGCGACGATCGCGCCCAGCAGCAGGCACAGCACCAGGCCGTGGCTCGAGGTGCCCCACAGCGCGATCCCGACCACCAGGCTGCACACCAGCACGGCGACGACGGCGAGGGTCAGGATCGTCGCCCCGTCATCCATCATCCGCCGCACATCCATGTGCAGCCCGGCCTCGAACAGCAGGATCGGCAGGAAGATGTGCAGGATCGCCTCGGACCGGATCTCGCCGCCGGTCACCGCATGGGCGAATTCCGACAGCGGCCCGCCGCCGCCGATCGCGCCGGTGGCGCTGCCGATGCTGCCGATGGCGATGCCGAGGCCGGCGATCAGCACCGAATGCGGCAGCGACAGGCGGGTCGACAGCGGCTGCAGCAGCGCCACCAGCACGATCAGGACGGAAATGGCGAGCACCGCCAGGGCGATATCGGGCATGGCTTCCCATCGGCAGAGCCGGGGTCCGCCCGGCCCCGCGATACTACACGACCCGCGCCGCCTGTCGCCGGTGATGGCGGTCACTGGAGGAAGGGCGGGCGCCATTTTGCGTCTCCCGCCAGCCCAGCACCGTCATTGTGAGGAGGCGAAGCCGACGAAGCAATCCAGGGGCCACGCCAAGCGGCTCTGGATTGCTTCGCTGCGCTCGCAATGACGGTGAGGGAAGGTCGAGGCCGCTCTCGTCCTCGCCGCCCTGTCCTACCCTTGCACCTTCGTCACCTCGAACCGCTCCGGCGGGTTGGCGATCGCGTCCTGGGCGGCGACCAGCTGGATCTCGCGCCGGCCCGACAGATGCGTCGCCTCCATCACCGCGTAGACGGTGCCGGCGGTGCGGCCCAGCGCGATGCCCGGATCGCCGCTGCGCAGGTAGTGCGCCAGGAACAGCGCCGCGGTGATGTCGCCCGAGCCGTTGACGGTGATCGGCAGCCGCGGCGTCGCCACGATCCACGCCCCCTCCGGCGCCACCGCCAGCATCTCGATCACGCCCTCCGGCGCGTCGCCGCGGGTCAGGCTGGTGACCAGCACGATCCGCGGCCCGGTCGCCTGCACCGTGCGGGCGGCCTCCAGCGCGTCGGCCAGCGTCGCCACCGCGCGCCCCTGCGCGCTGAAGCCGGACAGGTATTCGAGCTCGAACTGGTTCGGGGTGATGATGTCGGCCTGCGGCACCGCCCGGTCGCGCATGAACTCCGGCAGGCCGGGACGGACGAAGAAGCCGCGGCCGACATCGCCCAGTACCGGGTCGCAGCAATAGATCGCCTTCGGGTTGGCGGCCTTCACCTTGGCCACGGCATCGAGCACGACATGGCCGAGCGAGACGTCGCCCATATAGCCGGACAGCACGGCGTCGCAGCCCGGCAGCACGCCGCGCTCCTCCACCCCGCGCAGCACCTCGGCGATCTGGTCGGCGGCCAGCACCGGGCCGCGGAAGCTGCCGTAGCCGGTGTGGTTCGAGAAATGCACGGTCAGCACCGGCCAGACATCGATGCCGAGGCGCTGCAGCGGGAACACCGCGGCCGAGTTGCCGACATGGCCGTAGGCGACGGAGGACTGGATCGACAGGATGGCGGTCACGGGGCGGCTTTCTTTCGTTCGGGGTCGTAGGTTGGGTTCGCTTTGCGAACCCAACAATGGTTCGGGATGCGGGATGTTGGGTTCGCCGTTGCGAACCCAACCTACGCAGCTGCCAGGCTCAAATCCGGATCGCTCCTGAGCAGGTCCACCAGCGCGCGCAGGCCGCGCTCCAGCTCCTCGGCGTCGGCGGCGGCGGTCAGGGTGATGCGCATGGCGTGCGGCGCCTCGGCCCGGCCGGGCACGAACAGCTCGGTCGAGGTCATGGCCAGGCCGCGCTGCCGCGCCGCCGCCACCACCTCCTGCGCCCGCCACGGCTCCGGCAGCTCGAGCCAGATGTGGAAGCAGCCGGGCTTGGTGTGCCAGGTCAGCCCCTCCAGCGCCCGCGCCGCCACCGCCTGGCGCGCCTTGGTCTCGCGCCGGATGCGGTCGGCCAGCACGTCGCAGGTGCCGTCCTCGATCCAGTCGGCCACGATCTGCCCCATCACCGACGGCGCCATCCAGTTGGTGGCGCGGGCGGCGGAGCTGAAACGCCCCAGCCGGTCGGACGGCATGGCGGCGAAGCCGATGCGCAACGAGGGCGCCATGCTCTTCGACGCCGCGGTGATGTAGATGCTGCGCTCCGGCGCGTAGCTGGACAGCGCCGGCGGCGGGTTCTCGGCGATGGTGCCGTAGATGTCGTCCTCGACGATGGTGATGCCCAGGTCGCGGCACAGCTCGGCGATCGTCTTGCGGCGCTCGACCGACATGGTCTTGGTGGTCGGGTTGTGCAGCGTCGGCGTGGTGTACAGGAGCCGTGCGCCCGAGGCGCGGGCCGCGGCCTCCAGCGCCTCCGGAATCATCCCCTCATCATCCATCGCCACCGGCCGCAGCGACAGGCGCAGCAGGCTGGACAGGGCGCGGACGCCGGACCAGGTCAACTCCTCCACCAGGATCGGGTCGCCGGGGTCGCTGAACGCCATCAGCGCGGCGGTGATGGCGTGCTCGGCGCCGCTGGTGACCAGCACGCGCTCGGGCCCGACCTCGATGCCGCGGCGGCGGATCCACTGCGCCCCGGCGGCGCGGTGCTCCCACCGCCCGGTATGGGCCTGGTAGTTGATCAGCTCGGGCAGCATGTTGGACCCGGCGATGCGGCGCATGGCCTCGGCGTATTCCGGGGCGATGACATGGGTGGGCGGCCGGTTGACGCCGAGCTCGATGGTCTGCGGCCCGCCGACGGCGGGCATGTCGAGCGTGGCCTGGGACCGGGCGCCGGCCTTGACGAAGCTGCCGCGCCCGACCTCGCCGGCGACCAGGCCGCGGCGCTCGGCCTCGGCATAGGCGCGGCTGACGGTGCCGACGGTGACGCCGAGCCGCCAGGCCAGGTCGCGATGGGTGGGCAGCCGCTCGCCGACCTTCAGCCGGCCGGCATAGACGTCCTCGGCGATGGCGTCGGCGATGCGGAGATATTTCGGCCCCGCGCGGTCGACCAGCGACGGCATCCACATGGCGGCCTCCTCCTGGATTGCATCCTGATTGTCTCGATCCGCATCAGAGCATGATAGGGACAATCGGGACAAGGAGAGGCGAGATGCATGCGGGACAGGGCTGGATTGTGGGGATGGGGCGAGCACGATGTGAGTCTGCAAGGGCCACCGTCGCAGCACCCGGCCGCTTGGTCATGGCCCGTCCATCAACGTTCGAGCGCTGCCTTCACCCCCTCATCGGCGGCGTGCGCGGGCGGAAGGGGCCGATGGTCAAGATCTGCGGCATCTCCGGCTCCAGGTCCTGGCCGGCCGCGGGCTGCCCCCGCCGCACCTCGCGCGGCGCCATGTCGAACCGGGCCCGGAAGCGGCGGTTGAAGGTGGACAGGTCGCGGAACCCCCAGGTGAAGGCCACCTCGGTGATCGAGAGGTGCCGCCACGCCGGGTCCGCCAGCATCTTCCGGCACTCCTCGACCCGGCGCCGGCCGATCCAGCCGGCCACCCCGATGCCGGTCTCCGCGAACAGCATCTCCAGCTTGCGGCGCGACAGGTGCAGCCATTCGGCCACCTCGTCCACGCTCAGCCGCGGGTCCTGCAGCCGGCTCTCGATATAGGCGCACGCTTCCGGCAGGGATGCGGGGCGCGCGCCGTTGCGGCCGGATGCCCGCGCGGCCGAGGCCGGGCCGAAGGCCAGCGCGACCAGGCGGCAGATCGAATCCTGGATCCGGTGCTGCATCGGCCGCGCCAGGCCGCCGCATTCGCGCCAGGTCGTCTGCAGCAGGCTCAGCAGCAGGGCGCCGGTCCCGTGCCGGCTGCCGATCCCCTGCCCGATCGAGAGGTCCGGCGCCACCAGCATCGGTTCGAGGATATGGCGCGGCAGGCTCCACACCTGCACATGCGGGTCGTCCAGCCCGACCTCCTCGAAGGGCAGCGCGGCGTCGGTCAGCGTCATCTCCCCGAACCGCCGGTGAAATGTCCGGCCGGCCTGGCTGACACGCCCGACGCCGTAGATCTGCAGGGTGAGGTTGTAGCCGTCCCACCCGTCCCCGGCGGGGTCGCGCCCGGCCCCGATCAGGCGGGCCGCGCTGTGCTGGCACTCGCTCGCCCGCCCGTCGGCGAAGCTGCGGACGACCAGGCGGCCATGCACCGCCTCGCCGTCGACGGGCTCCGCCATCGTCAGACCGGGATAGAGATGGCGGAGCGCCGCCCGCCAGTAGTCCCCCCGTTCCGGTTCCGGCACCGAATCGGTCGTCCAGATCTCCTCCGCCTTCCCGGCGGAGACCCGCAGTGACCGCTGATCGAGCATCGGCTGTCCTGACCCCTGTGGCCACATCGCCGGCCGGGCCGGGCGGATGCGGATGGTTGACGGGATTCGAACGCCACCATCCTGGACCTGGGATTCGACCGAATGCTCTCCCGGCTTCGGGTCGCCGACCGCGCTGCCGCGGATCGGACGACATAGATTATACCGGATCGCCGCAAAGGAAAGGGCTGCTGAAGTCGATAGAACTATATTCTTTCTTCTAGGAATACTGACATTATCTCTCCATAACCGGAGCCAACAAGACATATGTCACGCGGATACCATCGAAATATCCACGAATACTCTCCCCCGCGTCCGCCCTCAAGACTGTTCCACCTATAACTGGCCGACGCCTCCGGCGAGCCGCTCGGCGTCGCCCGGCACGATCCGGGTGCTGCTGCCGACCACCCTTCCCTGCCCGCTGCCGGGGCTGTCCTGGGTGAAGTAGATCGTCTCGCCCGCCGCATAGACCGGGCCGCAGACCGTGGAGGCGTTCTCAGAATAGCACAGCTTCCCGTTCGCCACGGACCAGCGCCCGACAAACGATCGCCGCCGGTCCTTGTAGTAGTACTGGCCGTCCGGACGATAATACTCGACCCATGGGTCGCCCGCCCGCAGCGTGCCCGTATCGACGGCGTAGCGGGCATAGACCGTCCGGTTTGACAGCAGGGAGACGATCTGCTCGTCGGAAACCGGAGCTCCTGCGGTGGAAACCGGGGTCGCCATTGCGGGAACCGAGGTTCGCAAAGCGGAACTCGGCGGCACCGGAGTGAAAGCCGGACTGCCCGCTGCGGAGACCGGGGTCCCCGGCGTGACCAGCACGACCCGGGTCCCCGGGTTGATCGCGGGTCCCGGCGTGATGATCGGGGTCCCTTCGGGGACGATCACGGTCGACCCCGCGGTTTCGACCGCGACGGTCTCCTGCCGCGGCGCGGGCTGGCCGCAGGCCGACAGAACCAGGACGACCGCCGCGGATGTGACGAACGCGTTTCTCATCGTCCCCTCCCGGGCTCGGCCTCGCCATGCGCCATGCGCCATGCATCGCCTCGCCTGCCGCCCCAACTGCCGCCCTGGCCCGGTCCCGGCCGCCAGTCTCGGCGGACGCTCCGCCGCGAAGGGCGGCTCGCGATCGAAGCGCCTGGCTCCGGCGGCGAGAGCGGCGCCGGCCACCAGCCCGGGAGACGGTTCGGCACCGGACCGGATCGGCATCGCGGTCGCATCTCTTCTCATGGTGGATCATGACCGATGATGCCGGCCGGTTCTGTGCAGATCGCGAAACGGATGGCGCAATCCGCGCAAACTTCGGAACGCAGCGGCTCGCGGCGCAGGCCGGGGCTCAGTTGCGGAACGCGCTGCCGGCGCTCCTGGAGAAACCGCCGCCGAACGCGGTCCCGGTCCCGTCCCTCGAGGTCGAGGTTGCGCGCGACGACGAGATCCCGGACGACAGGGCGGACGTGCCGTCCGGCCCGGCGGTGCCGCCGCCGACCGTGATGCCGGAATTCGACCCGGACGCGTCGGCATCGCCGACGACCGCGGCGCCGCCCATGCTGGTCGAGACGCTCATGCCCCCGGCGCCGGTCACATGCACCGGGCCGGACGTGTCGTTGATGTTCAGCCCGCCGCTGACGCCGAAGCTGGAACTGGCGCCCAGCGAGGCCGCGAAGCCGCCCGGGTCGCCGCTGGCCGTCGCCAGGCCGTTCGACGCGGCGCCGCTGAACCCGGCCGCGTTGTCGCTCGAGGCGGTGCTGGCGCCGATGCCGGTGCCGAAACCCTCGGCGGTGCCGGAGGCGCCGCCGCTGCTCACCGTTCCGGCGGTGCCCAGGCTGCCGCCGCGGCTGATCGAATGCGAGATATCGAAGGCGACCGCCGGACCGCCGGCGAGGCAGAGCGCGACGGCCGAGGTCAGGAAGACGGATCTGGTTCTGCTCATGGCCCTGGTCTCCGGATGTGGAAGGCATGCCCCATTCCGCGGGGTCCAGCCCCGGCACTCCGGGACCGGTTCGGGGACGGGCGTCGGGCCGGCGCGGCCCATGGCGCGCCGGCCCTTGCGAACGGTCGGCCGCGGCGTCAATCCCGCGACGCCGTGCCCTCTCCGGTCGCCTCGCCACGGCCGGTGGCCGCCGCCGAGCCGCCCTCGGACGTCGCCTGGGCCCGGCTGTCGCCGATGGCGCTGGCCGACGCCGACGTGCCGTCCGCGCTGGCGCTGCCCGAACCCAGCCCGAGGCCGGATCCCTCGCCCAGGGCGGACGCAGCCCCCTGCGATGCCGCGGTGCCGTTGCCGAAGGCACTGCCCATGCCGCCGGCCTCGGTCGACCGGGTCACACCGCTCAGGTCGTTCTCGTTGGTGCCGAAGCCGAGCCCGTCCGCCATGCCGTGGCTGACGCTCCGGGCGGTGCCGCCGAGAACGCTGTTCACCTCGGAGGAGCCGGACGCGAAGGCCCCGCCCGAGCCGGTCGCGGTGTTGGTGCCCGCGGTGCCGATGCCCACGCCGGTGCCCACGCCTTCGCCCTGGGCGGCACCAAGCGCGTTCGACACCGTGGAAGCCGCCCCGCTGCCATCACCCGTGGCGCCGGCATTGCTCAAATCGAAGGCGAAAGCAGAGCCGCCGCCGATGATCAGGATCGATGAGGCCAGAAGCGCCATACGAAGCTTCTTCAATTCTCACTCTCCTCTTTGACATACATGCTCTCTCATCAAGGACACCTGCCCCTGGTGAGGTGATTGTTCATCACGCCCGGATCATGACAGCCGATGGCCGACCGGTTCTGCGCAGATCACGAACCGGACGAAGCGATCTGCGCAAATTTCGGATGACCTTTCAAAAATTCACGGCCTGTCTTGCAATCAGCCTACAGATGCAGCGGCATTCGTGGCGCGATCGAATCGGCAAGCCGCAATCATTCAGAAATGTCTCGTGCGATAGCCCTCGGGTGAATGGTGATAACCTCTTTTGTATACTGAGAAGTCACTCCTGGATTGTTGCCGACCAAGCGAAGCGACGACGATGTTCTCGGCGATCCTGTCTGTCTTTTGCCGATCTCGCCCGGACGCTCGTCGCTGGAGGCCAGGCGCGGCACCGACCCCGGGTATGGCCGCCACGCCCGGACACAGCAGGCTCGTCGTCGGACATGCCCTCCATCGGAGGCGCGACCTGGTCCGCCTGCCGGGCGGCCGAGAATTCGGGGTGATGGAGGGGAACGCGCATTCGGCCGCATTCGTTAGTAGATGAACGTTTGAAAAAGAAGCTGGCGCGAGCCGGCCGGTGGTGGGTCCGAGAACCGGTGCGCAGCGGATATGAGGTCCGCGAGCGCCGGAAGCTTCGAGGCCGCCGCCGGTCGGCCGCGCCAGTTTGCGTTTCCAGACGGGTTTCGGTTCGCGGGCGGTCCTGTTCAGGAGAAGTCAGCATGCTGCGGATCCTCTTCGTCGCCTCGCTCCTCGCGGTCCCGGCCGGGCCGTGCCTGGCGCAATCGACATCGAGCGCCAACGCCACCGGCAGCGCCAATTCCAGCGCCGTCAACAACGCTGGGGCCACGGCCGGCGCCATCTCGGCCGGCGGCACCGTGAGCATCGTCAACGGCGCGCCCGGCGACAGCACGGTGCGATACAAGGGGGCCTACACCGTCAACAACGTGCCGGACGTGGTCGCGCCCGGCCTGACGGCGGGGCTGAACACATGCGCCGGCTCCTACGCTGCGGGGGTGGCCGTTGCCGGATTCGGCCTGACCGGGGGCGGCACCACCGTCGACGAAGGATGCGAACGCAGGAACATGGCCGCCTTGCTGCGCCAGATGGGGGAAGGCGATGCGGCGCGCGAGGTGCTGTGCGAGGACTCGGTGGTGCGGGCCGCCTTTGCCCGGGTCGGCCGCCCGTGCATCACCGACCGCGTGCGGGTGTCGGCGGCCGCCGCACCGCCGGTTGCCGCGGCTCCGCCTCCCGTCGTGGCCATGCAGCCCATCGTCAGCCTGGGCGATCCGGGTTACGGGCAATGACCACGGGATGACGGCGGCGGCGCATGACCGGGCACGGCTCGCAATCCTGATCGGCTCGAACGCGCCCCCTGGCTGCTCAGGCCCGGCGGCGGCTGACCGCCGCCGGCCGCCCACGCCCGCCTGCCATTCCCCGACCCGGCCCGGCCTTTCCACACTCCCCCTCCCCCTTGCGGGAGGGGGCAAGGGGGAGGGGTCTG